>JAFGMS010000208.1 GCA_016927375.1 Anaerolineae bacterium | reverse complement strand
TATCCAGTCTGAGTTTACAAGTCACAGATCGAAGCTTGAAAAGCTAAAAGCTAAGAGCCAACAGCTAAGAGCTGAGCAGTTACGATAACAGAAGCCTTTCGAAAAGGTCTTGCTCTCTTTCCAAAAAGGTCTCGATCTTTTTGGAAAAACATTTCGATCTTTTCGAGAAAACATTTCGATCTTTTTGGGAAAAGGTACTGATCTTTTTTCGCTCTCGTTCCCACGCTCATGAGCCTTTACTTCTTGACCTGGGTGCTCTACCTTGATATCTGCGCCAATGCTGTCATCCCTGCTTATGGATTTTGACAAAACAATCCGGTAACCATAGGTATCAATGTAGGCTCATTACCATGTTTGCTATGAAGACCTATGTCATTCCCGCGAAAGCGGGAATCCACCGGCTGTCCTATGGATTCCCTTCTTCACAGGAATGACAGCCTTTGCGGGGCATGGCGATGGGACGCGACTTGTAGAAAACAGGGGGCGTAACAGTGATAAATCCTCCCGGCGCAAGATTGAAAACCTCCAGGCAGAGGATTGAAGGCCTCCGGGCAAAGGGTTGAGAACCAGTCGTGATGTGTCCTTATTGACAGGCCAATGTGCCTTTTTCTACATCCCCCCGAAGGCCGAATGTGCCCCCGATTCACCCTTTGGCGGATGGAAAACGAAGTGGCTGGCGTCATACTATGATCGTAACTTGATCGAAGCTGATCGCTGACTGCTGAGTGCTTTATTGGAGGTATGTGATAATGACGAAAAGTACTGTTTTGATTACCGGAGCGGCTGGGGGCTTGGGGAAGGCCTTTGCAGCCGAGTGCGCTTCCCGGGGGTGGAGCCTGTTCCTGACTGATGTCTCTGACCAGGTGCTGGCGCCCGTGGCAGAGGGCATCGAGCGGCTGTATGGGGTCGATGTCCAGTACCAGGCCTGCGACCTGACCGATGCTGCCTCGCGCAATGGTCTGTGGCAGTCGATTGGCCGGCGCGGCCTGTGTTTCCATATGTTGATCAATGTGGCGGGCGTCGACTACGAGGGGCCGTTCGACGAGCGCAAAGTCGATGAGCTGCACACTATCGTGCGGCTAAATATCGAGGCGACGGTCGAGATGAGCCGGCGGGTACTGCCGCTGCGAGACCCGGCCCGGATGCTGCGCATCATCAACGTGAGCAGCCTGGCCGGCTACTATCCTATGCCTATCAAAGCCGTCTATGCCGCATCGAAGCGCTTTCTGCTCGATTTCTCATTGGCCCTGAACCAGGAGCTGCGTGCCAGCGGTGTGACGGTCACGGCACTATGCCCCGCCGGGATGCCGACCAATCCCATGTGCATCCGGGCCATCGATGCCCAGGGGCTGGCCGGCCAGATCACGACCATGAATGTGGGCGATGTCGCTGCCCGGACCATCGACCTGGCATTGGCGGGCCGCAGTGTATACGTGCCCGGTCCTATCAACCGGCTGCTGCGCCTGCTGGGGGTGCTGGTTCCCCCATCCCTGATTGCTTTTGTGCTTAACAGGCGCTGGCGGGAGAGCTATGCCAAATCGCACAGTAGTACAACGATGTCAAACGGTGAGCTTCTACTGATCACTGAAAACTGATCACTGAAAACTGTTTTCAAGGAGATGTCGATGATCAAACTGCTCACCAGAGGGGATGAAAACAGCAGCAGGTGACTGTGGCTTATGGATTCCCGCTTTCGCGGGAATGACAGGCTGGGAGAGGGTGTGCTCGATCAAATCTTATGAGAGCAAGAGGCACATATAGAGCTTCAACTCATCACTCATCACTGTCTTCAAGGAGATACCAACATGTTATCATACAAAGACCTTAACGATAAGACGATTGTTGTCACAGGTTCCACATCCGGGATAGGCTTTGCGGCTGCCCGTGCCCTGGCGTCGCAGGGAGCTTACGTGATCGGTGTGAGCCGCTCAACCGCGCGCTGCCAGGATGCGAAAGATACCATCCTGGCGCGGTGCCCCGGTGCGCGCATCGACTTTTGCGCTGCCGATCTCTCGTCGCAGCGGCAGGTACGCGACCTGGCGGCCTCGATTGCTGAATGCGTCGAGGCGGTAGGCGGGCGCCAAATCGACGTTCTGGTTAACAATGCCGGAACCGTATCGAGTTGGTACGCGGCTACTGAAGACGGTTACGAATTGCAGTTTGCCGTCAATCACCTTGCGCCGTTTCTCTTGACCCACGAACTGATGCCTTTGCTGCGCCGGGCCCCGGCGGCACGTGTCATCACCGTTAGCTCCGGCTCACATTATGGTACTAAAATGCACTGGACCGATGTCATGTATCGACGGCGCTACAGCTGCCTGGCAGCCTACAAACAATCGAAGCTGGCTAACGTGCTGTTCACCGCCGAGCTGAACCGCCGCCTGGGGGAGGGGGCTCACGTGCGTGCCTATGCCGTCGATCCGGGGCTGGTCAATACCGAAATCGGCCTGAAGGGCACCGGTGGTATCGAGCGCTGGGTGTGGCAGTGGCGCCAGGGTGGTGGTGTAAGCCCTGCACAGGGCGCAGCGACTGTTATTTTCCTGGCCTCGGAGCCACTGCTGGAACATCCCGACGAGATTTATTGGAAGGATTGCCGTCCTGTTCAGCCGAGCAGATATGTCAGACGCCCAGAGGAAGCTGCCCGGTTGTGGAGCCTCTCCGAGCGACTGTGTGGAATGAAAGGGATCGGTGGCAACGCCGCGAATGAGCTTCGTGGCTCCCTGGGCGCTGCAAGGGCGTACTGAGCAGTTGGCCTGTACCCATCACAAGGGGACAAAGAGGCAGAGCCTGTCAAGTTGTCGGACAGGCTCTGTTTTGTTGGGGGAGCGATGGTATCAGTCAGCCTGTTTCTCTTCTGGTTCTGCCGGCGGGCTTTCTTCTGCCCGCTCTGCTTCTTGACCCTCTGTGGTTCTCGTTGGGCCGCATAGGGCGAGCCAGTCCATGTACACAACCTGGAAGATGCCAAAAGCCACCAGGAAGAACCGGCAAGTTGGGGATTATGTGGAGGTATTGCGAGGAAAGTTATTTGTGACACAAAATGGGGTATCGATGTAGAATAAGGCAAAATCTGGGCAATCGAGGCGGCCCAGGTGAAACCCGGCAAGTGACTTGTCTGCTGATTGTCCACTGGCTCTTATCTGGTCCGGTTTATGTATGATACCCATTCCGATTGGTGAGATGGGTGAGCGGGCCAGCGTGGATGAGCCGCCTCTTTTTTGTTTGCCTGACACACGAGGTCGCGATGAAACTGTCTGTCATTATGCCTGTTTACAACGAGGTCAAGACACTCGAAGAGATCGTGAGGCAGGTGCTGGAGACCAGGCTGGCTCATGAGATTGTGATGGTGGATGATGGCTCCACCGATGGATCGCGGGAAATTATGAAGCAGTGGGAGGATCACCCTGTCATCCGCGTGATCTATCACGAGAGCAATATGGGTAAAGGAAGCGCCGTGCGCACCGGCTTCAAGGCCGCCGCAGGCGAGGTCGTGATCATCCAGGACGCTGATTTGGAATACGACCCGCGCGACTACCCCAAGCTCCTCCAGCCCATCGAAGAGGGTAGGGCGGATGTCGTCTATGGATCTCGTTTCATCGGCGGTCCCGCCCGCAAGGTTTACTTCTGGCACCGGGTTGGCAATCAGCTGCTGACGTTGGTGACCAACATCTTCTATAACCTCGATCTGACCGATATGGAGACTTGCTACAAGTGTTTCCGTGCCGAGATCGTCCGGGACATCCCGCTTCACTCGCGGCGTTTCGAGTTTGAGCCTGAGATCACGGCCAAAATCGCCAAGCGGGGATATCGTATTTTCGAAGTACCGATTGCCTACTACGGCCGCGAATATCACGAGGGCAAGAAGATATCGGGCTGGGATGCCTTGCCGGCCATGTGGACGCTCATCAAGTATCGCTTTGTGGATTAAGCGGCGGTGGGCCATGCGCTCTCAAAGCCCGACTGTGCCGGTCTGTCTCTGGCTGGCAACGATGCTGATACTGATCGGCGCAGCGCCACGTATCACCTTGCTAACTGCCAACCGGTTTCATCCTGATGAAGCGCTGTTTGCGACGCTGGCTCGGCTGATCGTCAGCGGTCGCGATCCCTTCCTCTCGTCCACCACACTTTTAGTCGATAAGCCACCCCTGTTCTACTATATTTTGGCAGGGGGCATCTCCCTATTTGGCGGCACCGAATTCGCTGCCCGTCTTCCCGGCCTCTTTGCCGGACTGATTACGCCGGCTCTCATCGCTCGTCTGTCCTGGCAGCTATGGCGATCCGGATCGGCGGCACTGCTGGCCCTGGCACTTTGCGCGTTCTCACCTTTTTCCATCCTCTTTGCGCCCACCGTCTTTGCCGATCCCCAGTACGTGATGTGGCTGCTCGCCTCGATGGTGGCCCTAAATGCCGGTCGATGGGGGTGGGGGGGCTTACTGCTCGGTCTGGCTGTCGCGACCAAGCAGAATGCGCTTTTCTTTGCTCCTCTTGCCTTGTTGCTGGGGATTGTTCAGAACGTTGATGCCAATACCTGCCGGAGAAGCCTGTGGCGATGGGCATGGCGTTTCATGCTGGCCTTTGGCTGTGTATTGGTTCTGGTATTTGCCTGGGATTTTTTCCGTTCTGGTGCAGCGAGCTTTTGGGCAACAGGGGCTCAAATCAACAACCCCGGCCGGTTGGCCCGCAGCCGCGAGGTCTTGCCGCGTGCTCTTGAGTGGCTCGATTGGCTGCACTACCTGACTGCTTTGGGTTGGCTGAACTGGCTCGTAGCGGCCCTGCTGATCGGCCTGGTTCCATTGGAGATGGTGAGCAGTCCTCGCACTCGGGGTGCAGCCGGCAGCCTGCTCTTGCTTGCTTGTGTGATTGGCTATCTGGGGCTGCAATGGCTGGTTGCTTTCCCGGTATTGGACCGTTATCTACTGCCAATTGTGCTGCTGATAGCCCTTCTGTCCGGTCGTGCTGTGATACTGGTGGGGAGCATTATCTGGTCGCGCCCGTCGAACATGGCTGAGGGCACCGCTTCTTTACTGTCTATTCCCTGGCTTCGGTGGCTAGTTCCTTTGATACTCGCCGCGGTTCTTGCCCGGCCTGCCTGTCTGGCGGCCCAAAGTGCCTATCCCATTGGCGGCGATCATGGCGCCTACGATGGCATTGACCAGGCAGCAGCTTATTTGCGCCAACAACCCCTTGGCTCAGTGGTCTATTATCATGCTCTTGGCTGGATGCTGGACTATTATCTGTTTGATAGCTACCTTTACCTCACCTGGTTCGGGTCTCCTGCCTGGCTGTGTGAGGATTTGAGCGTCTTTGGGCGCGACGATATCCCCCGTTACCTTGTTCTCTCGAAGCTCGAAAGCTCAGTGGAGATCCTGGATGCTGTTCACAATGCAGGTTGTGATGCTGTGCCTGTGCTGGATGTCCCCGATCGTTTTGGCAGCCTATCGGTTGCCGTCTATCGCCTGGTGTGCAGCCCTCAATAGCTCCTCTATCTCATTAAAGTGTTGACGCGGAAGAACCTGCGGCCTACTATAGCGATCATGATCTTGATATCAAGTGCGCAAGGAGTGGCTCGATGGACAAGATGATAGCCTATTGTGGGTTAGTGTGTACTGAATGTCCTGCCTATATTGCTACGCAGAAAGACGATATGGAGGCACTCAAGCGAGTTGCAGAGATGTGGGGCAAGGAATACGGTGGCAGCCTGACGGCTCAAGACTGCATCTGTGACGGTTGTATCACTGAGGGGCGCAAGATCGGTCATTGCAATGAGTGCAAGGTCAGGCTGTGCGCCATGGAGCGAGGGGTGGTCAACTGTGCCCACTGTGCCGATTATGGCTGCAAAACACTGACAGATTTCCTGGTCTCCGCGCCTCACATCCGGGACAACCTGGAAGCGATTCGGAAGACACTATAATCCTGGAGGTTGGGAAAGGGCACGGTGTTGCATTGCAGATTGCCGTGCCTGCTCGCTTTTGTGCTGGCTGAACAAGATGTGTACAGCCTGTGATATCCAGTCCTTGGGCGCTCATGGTTGACCACTGTCTTCCTGAGGAGGACGGAAGCGTGCTGCCAGTGTGCTGAGTTGGGTAAAGCTGACCGGCTTGAGCAGAACCAGCGCTGCTTCGTCCTCCAGGCTCTCTGCCAATGCCGCATCGGCGGTTGTCACGATAACTTGCGTGTTTTCCAGCCGATCGTCGGAGCGGATTTGCTGGAGAAGCTGGTCCCCTCTTATTCCAGGAAGATGCAGATCCAGTATGATAATCTGGGGTACTTCCTCAGCAATGCGCTTCTGGGCAGTTGTTCCATCAGTGATGGTTTCTGCGTCGAACCCGGCCATTCTGAGAGCACTGTCGAACACATAGGCCTGATCCTCATCATCCTCAATAACGAATGCAAAATTCTTTGGGGTGGGTGCTTTCTCTTCCATGCTGTTTTCCTTTTTAAGATAGGGTCTGTCTGAAGCGACGAATGTGAGCTGTCAGGGTTTCTCTGACAGGGGTAGAAAAACCGTGAATGTGCTGCCATGGTCCACTTCGCTCTTCAGGGTAATGTGGCCTTTCATGAGATGGACCAACTGCTGGACAATAGCCAGCCCGAGCCCAACACCGCCATACTTGCGTGCCGGCGAATCATCCACTTGCCAGAAAGCTTCGAAGATCCGCTTCTGGTCCTCGGGCGGGATGCCGATTCCGGTATCGGTGACCTGCAAGGCCCATTCCGATTTGTCCTGGTTGGGTAGGTAGGCCTTAATCACGATGCCGCCTTTCTCAGTAAACTTGATAGCATTGCTGGCCAGATTGAAGAGTATCTGCTCTGTCCGATCCGGGTCGCCTATCAGAGTAGATGGTAGGTTTGAATCAATATCGAATTCGAGCGTGAGCTTCTTTTCTTGTGCTTTGCTCAGCAGCAGCGAATGAACCTGCTGCACGATCTTCGCCGGAGAGAATTCACTCTCTTCCACGGTTATCTGCCCGGCTTCCATACGGGATTGGTCCAGGAGGTCGGCCACCAGGCGCTGCAAATATCTGGTGTTGTTCAAGACTCTTTGGGTAGCATCGTGTTGCTCGGGGGATGTCTCTCCGAGGGCGCCGTAGTGCAGCATCTCGGTGATGCCCAGGATGGCCCCTAATGGGCTGCGCAACTCGTGGCTCACACGGGCGAGCAACTTACTCTTGTAGTCATTTGCCTCGGTTGCTTCCTGCGCGAGTCGGTTGGCGCGTTTGAGTGCACGGTTCAGGCTTTCCAAGGCCTGATACTGAAAAATGGCTACTACTACCAGGTTTGCTGCCAGTATAAACCATATAGAAAGTGGTGTCTGAACGCCCAGAGGTGTGCTTGGCAGCAACCTGTGGACGTTAAGGTAGCTGATGCCCAGTGACAATGCCATACTGAGTATGGCGAAGATGATGCCGATGCGACCGCCGACCAACAGACCGGCGATCAGCACAACAGTGATGTAAGTCAGAATATGCGGACCATTCAACCCATCGGAGATGTACACCAGGAAAGTAGCTCCTAGCCACAGCACAGTGGCCAGAATAAAACTGGCAATCAAGACATAGCCTCTACGCATGATGAAAACTGCACTATGGCGCATGATAGCTATGATCAAGAAAAGCAGAATGAAGTAGGCAGGCTTGGGAAAGATGAATGGTGCCAGAACCATAAGGACTGCCGCATTGGCAACGAGTACAACCAGGACAGTGTTTACCAGTACGGCAATGCGTGTTTTCTCGTAACTTCCCTCGATTACCGGTGGCGAAAGGTAGTTTTGAAGGCCCTGCAGCCCTCTCCGGAGCAAAGGCTCAAGGTGCCTGTGAAGACGCTCTAGTGTCCTGGTGATTGGCTGCACACAGCGTTGATATATCGGTTGGACTCGCTTGACAATTGGAGATGACAGACGTTGTCCGATTGAGTTCAGTGCTTTACCTATTGGCGAGACAAGATATCGACTGATGCGCTGCTTTACCCCAGTCATTGCTGATATGAGATGTTGACGAATGCGTTTCAGGGACATGGTATTTTCTCAGTTAACTGCTCAACCGGTAGAGATATGCGAAATCCGGTAGGTAGCTTGAGTTACAGAGCACTTTCTTCGTCAGAACTAACTTAAAGTTTCAAGGTAAAGCTTTAAGAGCTTTTCCATGAAACACTTAATCGAGATCGAGGTGTCCTCAGTGCTCGGGAAGACAGGCTGTTTCGCAATTGTCACTCATTTCTTTGATCTTGCCAATAAGTATTGCGTACGATGATCATGGCACTGAAGACGGGATGGTTGGCGGATATTTCTTACGTGGTGACATCGTAACTACCCAGTATTCAGCAAAGGCAAAATACGTAACTGAATTGGTCTGGCTTTGACACAGAGCAAGAGATGAGCAATAACTGTGTCTAGCGCAAGTCTGATACCCGGAAAACACTCATCAGCAGCTGAACAGTCATGGTGTTTTACATCTTCACCCATTTACCTGTTTACCTTTTACGCATCACTCATAGCTACAGTAGGGAGCGCCAGTGAGCTGAGTGATGACGCAACAGCTTGTTATTACACAATTTCACCTTGCCGGATATGTGTGCTTTGGGCTATGCTACAAGCAGCATCGATCATTCATATATGTGTTTGCGTCGCGCCGAAACACCACGCGCGCAAGAGGGAGCCGAAAATATGCTTAACCAAGCTTTGGCACATGCTCGCAATCAACGTGAGCAGCATCTTGATCAGCTTATTGAATTCCTGGGCATTCCTAGTATCAGTACCCTGTCTGAGCACAAGCGTGATATCGAACGTGCTGCCCGATGGCTGGCCACTGACATGACCAATGCTGGGTTAGAGGATGTCGAGGTCATGCCAACCGCGGGCAATCCCATTGTCTATGGCGAGTGGCTGGGAGCCGGCCCGGAGGCTCAGACGGTATTGGTTTATGGTCATTACGATGTCCAACCCGTCGATCCGGTCGATTTGTGGGTGTCGCCGCCTTTCGAGCCGCAGGTTCGTGATGGCGAGATCTACGCACGTGGTGCCAGTGACGATAAGGGACAGATGTTTGCTCATATTAAAGCCGTCGAGGCGATGTTGGCTGCCGGTGGTAAGCTACCGGTCAATGTCAAGATGATCTTCGAGGGTGAAGAGGAAGTTGGCTCGCCGAGCTTAGAGCCGTTTGTGATTGAGCACAAAGATCTCCTGGCTGCTAACTCTGGCCTGGTATCCGATGGACGCATCGTTGATACCAATACCCCATCGTTGGTCTATGCCCTGCGTGGCATGTCCTACATAGAGATCAGTGTCAAGGGGCCCAAGCGTGACCTGCATTCGGGCAGCTATGGCGGATCGGTTCACAATACGGCCCAGCTTGTTGCTGAGATAATCGTTTCTCTGCATGACGAGAATGGTACGATAAACATCCCCGGTTTCTACGATAAGGTGCGCGAGCTCTCGCCGGAAGAGCGTGAAGCGCTTAGGAAGGTTCCTTACTCATTGGCTCAATGGCAGGAGGAAACTGGTCTCAAGACGCCTTGGGGTGAGAAGGAATACACATTGCTTGAGCGTACTACTGCCCGGCCCACCTGTGAGGTCAATGGCATGTGGGGAGGCTTTCAGGGTGAGGGCGGCAAAACTATCATCCCTGCTGAGGCCGGGGCCAAGATAAGCATGCGCCTGGTACCCGATCAAGACCCACAAGAGATCACGCAGTTGTTTGGGGCGCACGTACAGCAGTTCATCCCGGCTGACTACACCCTTGAGGTGCTGGAGCACGTTCACGGCTGGCCGGTCATTACGCCTATTGATTCTCCTGAGATCAGGGCAGCCGCCAGGGCTTATGAGGCGACCTGGGGTAAACCTCCGGTCTTTACCCGCGAAGGCGGCTCGATCCCCATCGTTGCGACTTTTCAGAAAGAGCTTGGTGCCCCAGTTGTTTTGATGGGCTTCGGCCTGGATGACAATGTCCACGCGCCCAATGAGCACTTCCGCCTGGAGCATTTCTATAGGGGCATCGGGACGATCATTCACTATTATCATTATCTCAGTAGTCAGGTGTAGGAGCATTGACATGTTCACTGTATTTATGGTATTTGGGGAAGGGGGATGAGGTGCTACGGTATGGTGAGAGACCCGGACGACGATTTGTTTGAAGATGACGATCCTTATGCTGAGATCGAGGCACTGATTGATTCGAATCATCCCCATTTGAAGGAGATACTGGCCGATTATGGCCGGCACCCCTCCTGGCATGTGCGGGTCTACGCGGCTATGCGTCTGGCTGAGCTGTTTCAGGATGTTCGTGCTGTTCCTGGTCTGGCCGAGGCGTTGGAGAGTACTGATCGTCATGCTCAGCGGGCCGCTGCCGGGCTGCTTTGGGAGATCGGTGATGCCGATACACCTGGGTTGCTCGATACGTTGTACTATGCTATCGGTTCGACGCGTGACGCCGTGGCCGACGCGCTTGATAGGATCGGTTGGCAGCCGGATGGCACCGATATTGCCGTATCCTATTTCGTCGCTGCACGGCGCTGGCGTGATTGTCTGGCGATGGGCAAATCGGCCGTGCCGGGACTGATGCGCGTGCTGCACGATCCCGATGGTAACATCCGCCGAGCTGCTGCCTGGCTACTGGGCAAGAGCGGCGATCCGCGCGCTGTGCCGGGTCTCATCGAGTTGCTGGGGGATACCGGCGGCGGGATGTTCGGTATTGGCGAGCGGGTGTGTGATATTGCAGCCGAGGCTCTTGAGCGCATCGGGACACTGGAGGCGCTGGAGGCAGTGCAAAAGTGGCATCGTGAGCAGGAGTGAGCTCCTATCCAAGCATCGTATTCATCTCCGACCTTTATCAAGGTCATGCCGTGCGTAATGCTCGTGAGCTGGATTTAGACAGTTCACAGCTCTCTCCTGACCAGGCGGACAGTCTCTGCTCAGAGATCACCTTCTTTTCTAATCACTGGCATCGCATACGATATCTCGAATACCGTGAAGAGGGTTGGCTCATTAGCAGTAGGAGTGGCTGCAAGTGGACTACTCTCGCCAATTCTTCCCAGATTGGATTACCCCCGAATTCCTAGTTGGGTTGACACAGCCGACCTGTTTGTAGTACCATGATAACGGGCGTTAGTAACGCGCGTTACCTAATTTCCTACCCATATTGTGAAAGGCATTCCTGTGACGGCCAAGCGTGTCACGATGCGTCAGATCGCAGATGCGGTGGGTGTCTCCCGAACTACAGTTTCCTTTGTCCTCAACAACGTTCCCGGCATCAAAATCAGTCCCAGCACCCGCCTGCGTATCTTAGAAGTTGCTCGTGAGCTCAACTATATACCCGATTCTGCTGCTACCCGTTTGGCTGGTGGCCATAGCGGTACTGTTGCCCTTGTGTTACGCCAAAGTCCTCATCAAGTGGCCAGTGATCGATTCCTCATGCAAGTGTTGCTAGGGGTCTCAGCAGCAGTGAAGGACAAAGGATTCCATGTCCTGGTTGAGCCTCTCAATCCGGCCGATACATCTGCCAGCTATGGCAACCTGGTTCGCAGCCGCCGCGCCGATGGCCTGGTTGTCTCGGGTCCGAGGATAGATGATGAGGAGCTCAAGCGTGTCCATACGGAAGGAATTCCTGTGGTTATGATGAGCCAACTGCCGGAATGCAATATTCCGTTTGTCGATGTTGATAACACTCGTGGGGCCCGATCTGCGGTTAAGCACTTGCTCGATCTCGGGCATCGCAGAATTGCCTATATTAGTAATGCCCCGCCTGTGTATGCCGCCAGTCTGGACCGCCAGAGGGGGTATCGTCAAGCGCTTGAGCAGGCAGGGGTTTCCTATGATGAGCAGCTGGTTCGTTACGGCGAGTACACCGATGAGAGTGGAACAAGGGCTATGGCTGATCTACTTAAGCTTGGTAAGCCGCCCACTGCCGCATTTGTGGCCAGCGATGTCGTCGCTCTGGGAGCACTGGCTGCCGCTCGCTCCGCCGGATTGCGTGTACCTGAGGATGTCGCATTGGTTGGCTTTGACGATATTCCTCTCGTGCAGCACATCGATCCACCTTTGACAAGTGTGCGTTTGCCTGCCTATGGACTCGGCTGGGGGGCAGGTGAGATGCTGATGCGTTTAATCTTGGAAAAAGACAAGGTTGCCAGTACCCAGGTTCTCCTGGAAACAGAGTTGGTGATCCGCGAGTCTTGTGGCTGGAAGAACAAAGGCAAAACAGCGGAGTAAAAGAGGATTACGCGGTGGATGAACACAGGTGCGTCTTAGCACAAGGTCAGTAATGTACCACTTGTTATTTATCTGTCGATGCTATTTTCAAACTAAGCAGAAAGGAGGTGAGAGACAGCTTTCTGACAATAGTAGGGAAATACTATAGATGTCGATTGCTTCAAGTAGAGAGATGAGGAGGTTCAAAGATGGTGAAAGCAAAGAGAAGATGGGTGATTCTGAGTGTCATGATTATAGCTCTATTTCTTCTGGTTGCATGCGGGGGAGGAGCTACCCCGGTAGCCACCGGAGACAGTGACATCGACTGCATGAGTGCCCAGGCCGGTGACGAAGTGACCATGCTCTATCAGTGGTCGGGCAACGAAGAGGAGATGCTGAACGAAATTCTCCAGCCGCTGGTGGATGCCTGCGGCATCGTGCTCAAGCCCGAGTCGACGCGCGACCAGGCGCTGCTGGATACACGCGTACAGGCCGGGACGCCGCCTGATATCGCCTTCTGGAACGTCACGCAGCTCCAGCAGTATCAGGATAAACTGGTGCCTGTCGATCAGCTGGGTGTCAATACCGCCAACTATGCTGATTTCTGGAAAGAGACCGGCAGTGTCGATGGTAAATGGCTCGGCCTGGCAATCAAAGCCGATCCCAAGACCATCATCTGGTACAGCCCGGCTAACTTCGAGGTTGATGGCTACACAGTACCCACCACCTGGGATGAGCTGGATGCACTGGTGGAGCAGATGGTTGCTGATGGTAAGGTTCCCTGGTCCATGGGGCTGGAATCTGGCGATGCTACCGGCTGGACCGGCTCTGACTTCATCCAGGATATCCTGCTCGTAAAGCAAGGTCCGGATTATGTCTTGGGCATCATGGACGGCAGTGTGCCGTACAATGATGCGGGTGTCAAGGAAGCCTACGAGATCTACGGCAAATGGGCAGCTGATGAGACGTATGCGGTTGGTGGAGCGGACGGCACCCTCTCGACTGCTTTCCTGGATGCTATCTACAAGCCGTTCTCTGATCCGCCCGAAGCCATGATGGTCAAGCAGTCCGGTTTTGCCGGCAGCGAGATTGCCAAGCAGTTCCCTGATCTCGAATACGGTCAGGACTATGACTTCTTTGGCGTGCCAGGGGCACAGGGTCTCCAGGGAGGCTCGGACTGGATGATGGCCTTCAGCGACAAACCTGCCGTCAAGGCAATATTTGCCTATATCAGCAGTGATGTCGGCGGCCAGAAGTGGGCTGAAATTGGTTTCAACCTGACGCCCAATAAGGCCGGGACCAATTCCTATACCGATCCTATTCTTCTCAAGAATGCGCAGATCCTGGCTGAAACCCAGGGCTTCACACCGGATATTGGGGACACCATACCGGGAGGCTTTGGCTCTGCTGAATGGAAGGCGATTGTTGATTACCTCAACGGTGCCGACCTTGATACAGTGCTGGCCGAGGCTGCGCAGGTTCAGGCTGAGGCATTGGCCGAATAGCACGTCGGTTTGGGATGGGGTGCATCATATAGATGCACCCCATCTCTTTTGCGTCAGGAGTGGTAATATGGCCGAAACAGTAGTACCAAAAATCATGAAGCAAGGGAAGGTCACTCCCTGGCTCTACCTTGCTCCTGCGTTAATTGTCATGACAATCTTTATTGTCTATCCCATGTTCAATACAATTGGTCTCAGCCTACGAGACAAAAGTGGGACCGCTTCAGCCGCAGTGACCTGCTCAGAAGATGGCCCCTGTTGGGGGATCTTTGAGAACTACCGTTACGCGCTAACCGACGAGATCGATCCCAGCTCACCCGCTACAATCTGGCAGAGCTTTTGGGCCTCTTCATATGGCAACAATATCAAGTGGATTCTCTTGATGGTGACAGGGACGGTTGGGTTGGGACTGTTGGTGGCTCTTCTATCTGACCGTGTCCGATACGAGGCACTTGCCAAAGCATTGATTTTCATGCCTATGGCAATTTCCTTTGTGGGCGCAGGGGTTATCTGGAAATTTGTCTACGACTATGGAACTCAACAGGTACAGATAGGCTTGCTTAATTCCATTCTTACCGGATTGGGGGGAAAGCCTGTGGCCTGGCTGTCAACGCCGGGGCTCAATACGTTGGCGCTGATTCTGGTTGGGGTGTGGATCTGGACGGGTTTTTGCATGACCATACTATCGGCGGCGCTTAAGAGTGTCCCTAGTGAGATCATCGAGGCGTCCCGTGTAGATGGCGCATCCGAATGGCGTATCTTCTGGCAGATATTGGTCCCGATAATCATGCCCACCATTGTTGTGGTGATAACCACAATGGTGATCAACGTCCTCAAAGTGTTCGATATCGTCTATGTGATGACCGGCGGCAACTACGGCAGTGAGGTTATCGCCAACCGTATGTACACTGAGATGTATAAGAACTTCCATAGTGGACGTGGTACGGCTGTGGCAGTCGTCTTGATCGTAGCCATCGTCCCGTTCATGATCATCAACATCCGGCGTTTCAGGGAGCAGGAGGCAATGCGATGAACATAGAGCGACTCACTAACTGGTTCCGCCACCTGCCGACTCATATTGTCCTGATTTTGCTCTGTGCTCTGTGGCTCGTACCAACGCTGGGGTTGTTGGTTACCTCGCTGCGTCCCGTTCAGGCAGTTAATGTCACCGGGTGGTGGACGGTGCTCTCACCGCCGATCGGCTCATCAGAGTATGCCCAGCAGTGCTCGACCTGTCATGGAGAAGAAGGGGATGCAATTCCCGATGCTGATCTGACCGATCCGGAGGTCGTCGGTGACTACCCCCGTTCCACGCAGCTGCTGGCGATGCTGGAGAAAGAAATAGATGGTCAGCCTCACCTTGAGGACAACCCGCTGCCCGATGCTCAACAGGCGGCTAACATTGCCGTCTACCTGAAACGAATCAGTGGCATAGATGCGCCTCCGCGCTTCACAGCCAACAACTACATTGATGCACTGATGGGGTACCGGGGCAAGAGGACTTACTTGGAGGATTGTGCAACCGGAGAGCAGGCACTCGATCTCAATTGCAATATCAGCGATTTGCTCAATCCCAGAGGGATGGGGCGTGCGATGTTGAACTCGCTCCTGGTTACCATTCCCGCCACCATTCTGCCGATCTTGTTTGCCGCTTTCGCTGCCTATTCATTTGCCTGGCTCGACTTTCGTGGTCGCCAGTTCCTGTTTGCGCTGCTGGTTGGCCTGCAAGTCGTCCCGCTGCAGATGACCCTGATCCCTATCTCGCGTCTATATGCGCAGCTTGGTCTTAATGGGACTTTCTGGGGGGTGTGGCTGTTCCATACGGGGTTTGGGATGCCGTATGCCATCTACCTGATGCGGAACTTCCTGGGCAGCCTGCCGCGCGACCTGTTCGAATCGGCCTATCTGGATGGCGCTTCGCACTGGACGGCTTTCACCCGGCTGGCAATTCCACTGGCTACACCAGCTATCGCATCGTTGGCGATTTTCCAATTCTTGTGGGTATGGAATGACCTGCTGGTGGCTTTGGTGTTTCTGGGGGGAACCACACCTGTTCTGACCTATCAGATCAGCAACATGGTTACATCTTTGGGGGCCGGCTGGCATCTCTTGACGGCCGCTGCTTTTCTCTCTTTCTTGCTCCCGATGATCGTTTTCTTTGCCTTGCAGCGCTTCTTTGTGCGCGGCATGCTGGCAGGGGCGGTCAAGGGTTAGTTTGGTTTTTTTGTATGGCTGCTATTGTTTAAAGATAATGGTGCGAATGAGACGCACCATTATGTTTTATGCCTATATTGAGGGATGAGATGTCTGCTAAGAAAAATATACTATGGTATCAAAACGCTGTTTTCTATGAGCTCTACGTGCGGGCCTTTCGAGATAGCAACGGGGATGGTCATGGCGATCTGGTGGGGGTGATCGAGAAGCTGGACTATCTCAAGGAGCTGGGGGTCGACTGCATTTGGCTGCTGCCGCTTTACCCATCGCCGCTCAAAGATGATGGGTACGACATCAGTGACTATTATGGTATCCATTCTGACTACGGTACGGTAGAAGACTTTGATAGGCTTATCACAGAGGCTCACAAGCGCGGACTACGTGTGATCACCGATCTGGTGGTCAACCACACCTCCGACCAGCATCCCTGGTTTGTCGAATCCCGCGCTTCGCGACAATCGCCCAAGCGTGATTGGTATGTATGGAGTGATACCGATCAGCTCTATCAGGATGCCCGTATCATCTTCCTCGATACAGAGGACTCTAACTGGGCCTACGATGAGAAAACGCAGCAATATTACTGGCATCGCTTCTACTCATCCCAGCCTGACCTCAACTACGATAATCCTGAGGTAGCCCAGGCCATGCTTGGCGTCATGCGCTACTGGCTCGACAAGGGCATCGATGGCTTCCGGGTCGATGCCGTGCCCTATCTCTTCGAACGTGACGGGACTGACTGCGAGAACCTCCCCGAGACCCATGCCTATGTCAAAGAGATGCGGCGCTTTGTGGAGGCCAACTGGCCGGAGGCCATTATGCTGGCCGAGGCCAACCAGTGGCCGGAGGATGTGCGTGCCTACTTTGGGGACGGCGATGAATTTCACATGGCTTTCCACTTCCCGGTGATGCCGCGAATTTTCATATCGCTGCATCTGGAAAATGCGCAGGTTATTCGAGACGTCATGGCGCGTACTCCTGCCATACCATCCGGCTGCCAGTGGTGCACCTTCTTGCGCAACCACGATGAGCTGACCCTGGAGATGGTGACCCCCGAGGAGCGCGAGATGATGTGGTCGGTCTATGCTCCTGATGATCGGATGCGGCTCAATCTCGGCATTCGCCGTCGCCTGGCCCCCCTCTTGGGTAACGATCTTCGCAAAATTGTGCTGGCAAACAACATCATGTTTTCTCTTCAGGGAGCACCAGTTCTCTACTACGGGGATGAGATTGGGATGGGGGATAACATCGACCTACCCGACCGGAATGGTGTGCGCACGCCTATGCAGTGGCGTGAGGGAGCCAACGTCGGCTTCTCCGAAGCACCTGCCGACAAGCTGTATGCACCAGTTATCGACAGCCCTGAGTATGGGCACAAACGCGTCAATGTAGCTGAGCAGCGGGTCAATGCCGGCTCGCTGTTTAACCGGATGAAGGAACTGATTGCGCTGCGCAAACGCTACCAGAGCTTCTTTAGTGGCTCTCAGGAGTTTATTGAAGTGGCGCATCCGGAAGTGCTGGCGGTCGTTCACTGCTGTGACAAGGGCGAGTTGGCGATCTTTCACAACCTGAGCGGCTCAGATGTATCGTTTTCCCTCCACCACCCACCTATGCAAGGGGCTGCTCTGACCGAGGTGTCTTGTAAGGATGGGCGCCTCAGCAATCCAGGTCAGCCAACATCTGCGCAGGTTGAACTTGACCCGTACGGCAGCCTATGGCTGCTGCGGGATAATTCATTGTAACCTGGCCGGCCCTACCATGGTGGTAGAGGGTGAGATGAATGGTTCGGTAATCATCAGTGACGGAGCTAACAAGCATCAGTGACGGATCGATCAACAGCCACTGATGGTTTGATCGGCCGTCACTGATAGATTGAGTAAAACCTCAGGACCTTTCCCCAGATGTCATTTCCTCTATCTCTGTTGGTGCTGTTGGAAACTCATCGCTTCATTACTTACCAAGCCGTATCTCCAAGTCTTCTCATACGTCATACCTCCTAGGGTACGTATCTTGTGCCGCGGAAATCCTTTCATTACGCCTTGAGGAGGCTCTATGAACATCAAACGTCGAGATTTTCTTAAGCTGTCTTTAGCCGCCGCTGCGGCGCTTAAGCTCAAGTTGGATGTCGATCAACTTGAAGTAGCGTTGGCTTCAGATGCCGATCCCCCGTTGATCTGGCTGCAGGGGGCTGGCTGTACCGGCTGTACGATGTCAACGCTCAATGTTGTAGAACCCACCGTCATCGATGATGTGTTGTTGAATAAGGTCAGTATGAAGTTCAACAGCACCGTCATGTCATCTGCCGGTGGGCCGGCCATGCAGGCCCTCGCACAGGCTGCAAGTGAGTATACCGGGCAGTTTATCCTGGTTGTTGAAGGAGCTGTTCCGACAGCAGCCGATGGGCTTTACTGCGTCGTTGGGGAGGACAATGGTGCTCTGGTGACGATAGAGGATGCTGTGCTCAAGTATGGGCCGATGGCCAAGTATGTAGTGGCTGCCGGAACCTGCGCTGCTTTTGGTGGTGTGGCTGCCGCGGAGCCCAACACCACGGGCAGCAGTTCAGTCAAGGCTGTGCTGGACAACAAGACACTCAATCCGGTCATCAACCTGCCGGGCTGTCCGGTGCATCCCACGGTGATGATCCAGTCTTTGGTCGATCTGCTGCTGATCGGGATGCCGTCGCTGGATTACTACAATCGTCCGCTGTTGTACTATTCCAACAACGTGCACAGCAGCTGCCCGCGTCGGGGGACAGGCGCAGCCACTGCGCCTGGGGAGGTGGGATGTTACCGTAGGGCCGGCTGCAAAGGGCAATCGACGGAAAACGTCTGCACGCAAATGATGTGGAACAATGGCGAAAATGTGTGCATGTTGAGCAACTATCCATGCATTGGATGCGCCGACCCTGCCTTTCCTACCAATCCGCTGACCTGCTGAAGGAGCATAGAGAGACATGACCACTTTAACCATTGATCCTATTACCCGTCTGGAAGGTCACCTGAAGGTGGAAGTGACCCTCGATGCTAACAATACGGTCGCGGAAGCCAAAGTCGGTGGCAACCTGTACCGGGGTTTCGAGAACATCCTGATCAACCGTCTGCCCAAGGACGCTGCTTTTCTGACCCAGCGCATCTGCGGCGTCTGCCCGGTGCCGCATGCGGTGGCCTCTGCCAAGGCCGTTGAAGATGCCAGGGGGTTCAGCCCGAATTTGCAGGCGCTTCTGCTGCGCAACCTGATCTTGGGTGCGAACTTCATCGACAGCAATATCTTGCATTTCTATCACCTGGCGCTGCTGGATTACGTGCAGGGGCCGCAAATGGGCCCCTGGACGCCCGGTTACGACCAAGACTACCGGTTCTCGGATGCGGAAACGCAGGCGCTAATCGGCAGCTATGTGGCCGCCCTGGCCATCCGGCGCAAGGCGCATGAGATGGGCGCCATCTTCTGCGGGAAGCTGCCGCATGCCGCCAATGTCGTCGCCGGCGGCGTCACTGCCAGGCCCACTGCGACCGGCATCTCCAAGTTCCGCAGCTACCTGGATGAGATCCAGAGCTTCATTGCCAATACCTACCAGGTCGATGTCCACAAGCTGGCTGCCAAGTACAGCGACTACTACACCGTCGGGGTGGGGTATGGGAATCTGATCAGCTTTGGGGTGTTCGATACGGATACATCGGGCGGCCTGCTGTTCCCGCCAGGTACGTGGGCGAACGGAACTACTGCCGCCTTCGATCCGGCTAACATCACAGAGGATGTCAAGTACTCCTGGTACTCGTCGCCTTCCGGTATGCCACCTGCCAGTGGTATCACCAACCCGAATCCAAGCAAGAATGGAGCCTATACCTGGCTCAAGGCGCCTCGTTACGAGTCGCTTCCTTACGAAGCCGGTCCTCTTGCTCGTGTGTGGATGAGCGGCGATTACCAGCGGGGTGTCTCGGTGATGGACCGGCATATGGGCCGCTACATTGAGACGGCCAAGATTGCCGCCAATATGCAGATCTGGCTCAACCGGCTGGAGGTCGGCGCCGGCGCCTTCACCAACATCGGCGATCCGGCGTCAGGCAGCGGCCTGGGCCTTACCGAAGCGCCTCGCGGCGCGCTTGGACACTGGGTCTCGGTTGCTAACGGCAAGGTGTCGCTCTACCAGGTAATCACACCGACTTGCTGGAATGCTTCGCCCATGGATGACAGCGACAATGCCGGGCCTATCGAAAAGGCGATGGAAGGCACTCATGTTGCCGACCCGGAGCAGCCGGTGGAGCTTCTGCGCATCGTGCACGCCTTCGATCCTTGTACGGGCTGTGCCGTTCACGTTATGACACCGGAAGGCACCGAGATGTCGCAGTTCGTCGTGCAGCCAATGGGGTTACCGCTTTGAAAGATACGGTCATCATAGGTTTGGGCAACCTGCTGCTTAAGGATGACGGCGCCGGGGTTCATGCCATCAGGGCTCTTGAGAAGGAGATCCTGCCGCCAAAAGTCGAGCTGGTCGATGGGGGGACCTCTACGCTCAACTTGCTCAGCTACTTCATGGACTGCCCCAAGATCATCATCATCGATGCGCTGCAGGGCGGCTCGCCGCCGGGAACGATCTACATGCTGGAGCCGGGGGATATGGCAGGCTACCGGGCTGAGCATCTCTCTGCACATGACGTGCAGATATTGGACGTGGTGAGGATGGCCGCGCTGCTGGGACACCACCCTGAGGTCATGATCGTGGGCATCGAGCCGTTGGAGATAGCATCGGGCTTGGAACTGACGCCAGTGATCGAGGAGAGGATGCCTGCCCTGGTGCAATGGGTCAAAAGGCAGCTGGATGCCTGACCGAAGCATCGGCACCCCCAGATTGGATAGGGGGTGCCGATGTTTTTATGGGGCATGGTCGCGTCCCCATGCCCGCTGGGCACGGAGCATCCACTCAGGCCTTCCCATGCAGAGCGTGGGAACGAGGAATACCGGCTACCAGGCTGCCGATTGACAACAGCAGGAAGACACCGCTCACTATCGCTCCAATTGTCAGCATACGGCTGTGGTAGGTGAATATGACCTGATGCTTGCCCTCCGGCACTGGCACAGCGCGGAAGAGACCGTTAGCACGCAGGATTTCGACGGGGTCGCCGTCGACGGTGGCCTCCCAGCCGGGGTACCAGGCATCGGAGAGGACCAAGTAGGCGTCCTCGTGTGCCTGGACATCGACGGTGACGTGCTCCGGCTGGGAGGCGGTGATAGTCGCCTGGCCGGGGTTTTGTGCATCGCAGGTGATGCCTTGCGGCGGGTTGGGTGCATCGATGACCGTCGTGCCGCCGACGTCTGACTGCTGCATTTCTTCCCACATGGCCTCGGTCCCGCTGACCACCTTGACATCGCAGGCCAGATAGGCGCGGGGCAGCGTCCCCTGATACTCGTAGATCTTGACATCGCCTGAATTCGCAACCCGCAGCGTGTGGCCCTCGGAGAGGGTGGTTGAGGCGAAGGCCCCGCTCCTATGGTCGATCAGCGTGGCGCCGCGAAGCACCAGCGTGCCGGGGAAGCTCGATAGCACCGATAGCTCGATGTGCTCGATGGGCTGTGCGGTTTCCAGTTCAACCAATGTGTGGTACTCGACCCTGTCCGGCTTGCCTGGCGTAAAGCTTCCGACCGGGGCGGGTGGCTGGCTATCCGGCCCGCCGATGCCTTCCGGCTGCGAGGCATCGACCAGGAGCGGCAGGATGATGGCGTCCCGGCTGCTGGTTACTCCCTCCGGGAAGACGGCCAGCGTGCCGACCTGGTCGCCGTCTGCCAGACCTTCCGCATCTTCCAGGTGGCCGACAAGGCCGACCGCGTCGGCGACAAAGGACTGCTCCGGATAGGCTTCGATGGGGTCAGGCGCATCGGCCGTCCGGCTGGATGGGAACTGGAGATCATAGTAAACGTTCTCGATCCAGGCGTCGTAGACTTTATCGGTGATGATCCAGCCGACGTTAGCCAACCTGAGCCAGTGCAGATCGGGTACCGCGGCGAGGTTCTCGCGCAGGCGGCCATCGGGGGCTACATCATTCTCGTCGAGAAACAGCGACGTGAAGCGTGTGTAGTCGCGAGTGGGCAGGATGCCGCCGTCGAAGCCGTCCATGGCCGGGATGCCCCAGGCGAGGGGCAGGTTGGGAGCCAAGATATCCTTCTGTTTGGCAGCGACGATGAAATCATACAGCCCGTCGTCGGTCAGGTAGGGGCCGTAGACGGCCTGAAGCTCGCGTAGGTCGCCGGGGTCGAAGAGCGTGTCGGAGAGCGAGAGGAAGCGGGCCGGAGGCATCTGGTCCTGCCCGGCGGCCAGCAGGGTGCTGATGGCGGGCCGCCGGCTGGTCCAGGCGGCAGGTGCGCTGAGCCGGTTGTAGGGCAGGCTGCGCGCTGCCAGGAAAAGCTCCAAGACGGCCAGGGCCGCCAGTGCCGGTGGGCCGTATTGCAGCGGCTGCGGCTCGCCCTTCAGCATCCGCCAGATGAGAGCACAGGCCGCACCGAGCGTCACCGACCACAGCACGATTTCGGTGACGCTGGGGCGGGTGGCCCCTTGAACGTTATCGGCGGCCAGTGGGGCGGCAAACGACAGCGCCGCCAGTGCCGCGATGACCAGACCGAATCGCCATACATGTGTGAAGCGGAGCGGCTGGGTGTGGGCATCGAGCCTGCCCATTACGAGATCCAGGCCCGCGCCTGCCAGCCCGGCCGCGCCGAAGCCCCACAATATCATCCAGCGAGCCGGAGCGCGAAACAGGTTGAAGCCGGGAACGATCTTCACCAGCGCCCAGTAGATCGGGTTGTAGGCGCCCAGTGCCAGGAACAACCCCAGCCCGGCCAGCATGATCAGCCCTGTGGCGGTTCGATCATGTCGCCGCGACCATGCACCTAGCAGCGCCAGCAGCAAGGCAGCAATGCCTACATAGCCGATGTACTCGCTGAAGAGCGGGGTAGGGCTGTACAATGGTAATAAGGCCCGCCCGGCAATCCAGGGCCTGAGCGAGAAGGAGACGGCCTCATCGAAGGGCAGACCACTGCTGCGGTTGCTGAGGCGGGTGAGTTCGAAGGTGGGCAGCAGCTGGGCGGCTGCCAGGCCCAGTGCCAGCAAGGCGGCCACCACGAGCGCTCCGATGGGCCAGATGGCGAGGCGCAATTGAGGGAGACGCCATTTCTTCTCTTCGCTGCTCTTGGGGTAGGGGGATAGGGTCACTGCGTGCCATAATGCCCACATGCCTAATCCAATGCCACTGATGAAGGCCGACTGCGTGTGCCCTGCCAGCAGCTGCATGGCAAAGGCCAACGCCAGCCAGAATAGAGCCCTGGCGTGCTTCCTCTTGATTAACTCATCCCACAGCCAGAACAGCCAGGGAAGCCAGGCCAGCCCCTGGAGCTGGTTGATATGCTCGACCTGGGCGGTGATATAGCCGCCGAAGGCGAGTATTGACGCGGCCAGTGTGGCGCTGAGGGTGCTGAGCGAGAGCGTGCGGCGGCTGAACAGGTACATACCAACTGTGACCCAGGCAACATGCAGGACGATGGCAACCTTGACAGCGTTGGGGGCATCGAGCCGGACAAGCGGCCAGTTGAGCGGATAGAGCACGCCGGCCTGGCTGTTGGCCAGGAAGGGAGCGCCCATGAACAGGTAGGGGTTCCACAGCGGCAGACGGCCCGTCTGCAAGACGGCGTTCCGGTACTGCCAGTAGGGGTAGAAGTAGGCAAACACATCACCGCGCGGCAGGATGAGATCGGTGAGGACCATGCGCCAGAAGAAGGCGATGGTGAGCAGGATGAGTGCGGCGACAGCGAGTGCATCGGCCCAGGTCAAGCGAGCTGTTGGGGTATTTATCTGCGGGTTGTTTTGAGCGTTCATGCGGTGATCACCTTAGGTAGCTGATGGCGGATGGCATATGGCATATGGCGGATGGCTGATGGCGGATAGTTGGGCAGGCGGTGAAGGCTTAGTTTGTGATGCCGGACTGACGAGATGAGGATAGGGTGAGGTTAGAGTGAGGATAGGGTGAGGATATAAGGAGGATATAAGAAGGATATAGGGAGGATATAAGAAGGATATAAGGAAGATGTGGGGAGAATATGGTATGGATATGGTGTGATGAGAGGGTGACTGGGGGAAGAAGCGAGAAAGAACAGTTTGGCCATTGCGTATTCTTCCCGCAAGGGAATAGACCAAGAACCAGGGAATGATAGCTACGAACTGCAGACTGTAGACTGTCAGCTGTGCACCGGTCACTGTGAACCTATCACTGGTATGGGAGCAATACCTCGGTTGGAATGCTTGCTCCGGCCTGGGCAACGAAAGCGATCTGATTGTGTCTCAAGATCGTCACGCTGCCAAGTCCGGCAGCGCGCCAGCCGGCTCGGTCTGATATCAGTGCTGCCTGCTCGTCGATGCCGATCAGGGTTGTCTCAGGCGGGAAGAGCGCCGCCAGCTTGCGGGGGAGCTGATCGGGGAGGCGGTTGAAGTAGGGGAGTATGGCGGCGCCGGGCAGAAGGCCTGCGCCGGGCAGCGGCTCGAATTCCAGATCGTCCAGCATGGGAGGGTAAGGTTTGAGCGGCGCAAAGGTGTGTTCTCCCAACATGGCCGCTATGTTTGCCGCCGCGATGATGGCTGTGCCTGTTTCGTGCCTTTGCCGGAGAGCTTTCCATTCCGGAGCGTTGGCCTGAACATAGGTCGATAAGGTGCGCGGGTCATCTCCCATCGTGTACACAAAGTCTGCTTGTTGGGGTAGGGAGGGGGTCTTTTGGGCGTCGAGCCCGGCCGAGCGGATGATCTGGGTAACGAAGCCCAGCCGGTTGAACATCTCCTCGGCTTGCTTGACGCGCTGCCGACCGGCCGGCTTATGTTGATCGGCCGCCAACGAGAGGATAATCGCCATGATAGGGGTGCTGGGGAGCAGCACTGCAATTGCTTTCCAGAGGGGCTCGGTGACAGGCTCAAGCCCCATGCTGCCCAGCACCATCAGGAAGCCGGCTGCGAGTTCGCGGCGGGATGCTCTCATGGTTGCCGGGCGGTGTGGTATAATCCGTCAGTGGCGTAATCAGGGCAGAGCCAGTGACAGTGCATCGATGAGATCTCGCGAGTCAGGGTGCGATGGTGCCTTCAACGGTCATCAAACCATCGGCGATGGTGATGGTGGTCAGTGTAATGTTAAATGGTGAGGACTGGATAGGCGCGTTGATGCTGCGCTCAATGCCGCTGACCAAATCGTCAAGCATTGCGGTATCGATCTCAAATGGCCCAAACTCGACCGAGGCAATCTGGATGTCGATCAGGCCATCCGGCCCGATGGCGGGAACGGCGACGATTAATCCATCTGCCTGGAAGGTGTTGATGACAACCTGCCCGTAGACATTGATGATGCCGTTTTCCAGGACGATGCTTGGGTTTGCTACCGGAATATCCTCTCCGCTATCCGCTTCGGCCTGTTGGATGGCCTCAGCCAGGACGGACGACAATTCGGCTTCCGTAAATGTCATACTGAATGGGCCGGCCGGAGTATTGAGGTTGAGATCGTGCCATTTATTGTTGAATGAATCGAGTGATTCGGTGGAGGCGGCAGCGGCCTGAGGCGGTCGCTCTGGCCCGCCGAGGCGGGGCGCAGGCATGTTGCAGGCAAGGGTAGCGGTCAGGAGAATGGATAGCGTGAGCAGGACGATAGTGTTCTTCATGTTGTGTCTCATAAGCTCTCCCTTGAAAAAAGTGATGAGTCATGAGCGATGAGTCATGAGTCAAAGCTCTGACATGCACCTCTCAACAATAAACAGCGTAGGTTGTGATGTGGCAGCGCGATCACACAGCTATCCCGGATGCATGTCTGTTGCCTTACTCGCCAACCGCCACCCAATTATTATCTTCATCTCTTTGTGATGGGGCATCGCCCCGTGTGTCGTTTATCTGAAGCGGGCACCAGGTAGCGAGTGCCGAGTTAAAGCCTAGTTTCATCCCCTTGTTGAGCACTTTGCTCATGATATGTTGGGATATGTCAGTGAATTATAGCGCGTCAGGTTATCCGGCGCGAAAGGTGCATTTAGCTGCAAGCTGAACGCTAGTGTTCCGGGGCCTAAGTAAACCCTTAGTTTATTGGTGACAAGTTAAGGGATTTCGAAGTTCTTCAAGGGGCGCTTTTCGATGAGCTATGGTTATTTCAGCTACTTGGCGCTCTCTAATGTAGCTATGAGTGATGCGCAAAAGGTAAATAGGTAAATATGTAAAACGTGAGACTTGACGAGTTTCCAGTCTGAGTTTACAAGTCACAGATCGAAGACTGAAAGCTAAAAGCTAAGGGCTGAGCAGT
>JAFGMS010000207.1 GCA_016927375.1 Anaerolineae bacterium | reverse complement strand
GCTACTCGTCACGTCTCACGTTTTACATATTTACCTTTTACGCATCACTGATGGCCACAGTAGAAAGCGCCAGGTAGCTGAGTAGTTTGACAATGTCAACTTTAGCAACCTCTCGACGTTGCTGTGCTCAAAGAGGCACTCTTCGTTCCAGATCCGTCGCTCCTTCGTCGATCCTTCGTTTTGAAGCACAAGGAGCCTTTCCTGCCCATTCCGTTTGCTCAGGAAAACGTGACATTGTCAAAGTAGTTACCTAAATTATTGCCAAGTTGTTTCGTGACCGTACCATCCGGATTATACCCGCTAGTTGGTATTTTGCAGGTCAAATGTTGTTGTGTGATTGACAATGGAGAGATCAATCATCATGTTGCTTGAGAAGCAACCATTTCACCAACTGCCATCACTTTGTGGTAGATCCTGCACATGGACATGCCCGAATACCAATATATCACCCCAATAGACCTCATGCCCTGTCGATACCTCAAATACCGGCAGCCGGGCCATAGTCTGCCAGTTGTAGATAGAAACCTGGATGTCATACTCCCCAACAGGAATAACTTCAGAGCCCTCTATACACAAAGACAACAAACGCTCCTCCGATGTTTCGAGAATACCAAGGCCATCATCCCATTGCGCCAGTGAGCGATTGCTTTCATCAACAATGTGGACACCCACCGAATAGCTGCCATCGATGGGTTGCAGTGCTCTCAGCTCCATTTCGAGACAGACAGGAGTTCCCGGTCCGGCAGTCAGGTATCGCGGAGACCATGTGCCAATATGGCCAATATGGTCTCCGAACCGGTATGCAAGCCCGGGGTCGCTGCCTGAAACGAACCGGTAAAACAACATGTTCTGGATACCGCTCCCGTAATCTGTATAGTGAGTCTTGTCGAACCCTGAGAATATATACCAGGTCCGGGCCACGTTGCTGGGTAATACTAACCAGATCGGAGCATTTTGCGGCAGGCCATCGATGATGGCATCGATCTCATCTGCATGATATGGACGATCTGTTAGATCGATGGCAGCCTGGTCCCGCAAACCAAGCCGGACATGGCGGTCATAATAGCCAACCAGATTATCAGGATGAAGATCGAGAATCAGGAAGTCAGTCTCGGCCCGCTCATTGTTCAGCTCATGGAATATCTCTTCGTAAGCAGCCGAGCGCGAAGGCCAAAAGCACCGGTAGGCGTTCAATGAAAAGACCAACATGACAATCAGCGCGGCAGCGGACAGGTATCTCCAAGAAGCACTCCGAACGCCAAATGCGATCATGAGCGCGCCTGCCGGGAGTATGCCAATGACATATCTGGAATGGAAGAAATAGTCCTTAAAGCACACAGCAAATATGATAGGCGCGATGAGCCAAACCAGCATGAGCGCCAACGATGGGATATGCCGCCGCAGCCGCTGCCGGTCAGGAAAAAAGAGATAAGGAAGCAGCAATGCTGCTCCCAGGCCACTTGTTGCCATCGAGAAGATCTGGCCAATAGCCGATAGGCTCGCTGAGAGGGTGGTCATATCAGAAGATGCGGAACGCCTGTATATCTGATTTGCTAGGGTGGGAAACCAGGGAAGAAACAACATGAGCGCCAGGCTGGTCGGTCCAAACCAGGCAGCCAACCGATCCCGGTGGAACAGGAGTAAATGGACACAATGAGCCAGGACAAGCCAGCCGCCGAAGTAATGCGTGTAGATGGTTAATGCAAGCAGAGAACCGTAGAGAATGCTCTGCAGCAGCGATGGACGCCTCAACCAGCACATATACTGGTACATACACAAGACACAGAACAGAAGCAGCAGGCTGTACATACGGGTCTCAACCGCATAGTACCGGAAAAACCCTGAGCAGCCTAACAAAGCAGCAGCAGCCAGCCCTGTTTCACCATCGAATAACCGCTTCCCGGCAGCATAGGTCACAGCAGCAGCGAGAAGAGCAAAGAGCGTCGAGAGCAGGCGAATAGCCAGCACCGAGTCGCCCACCAGTGCAACCCAGCCATCTAGTAAGGCAAAATACAGAGGTGGATGATAGTCGTGACGGATGCGTGCCAGCATCTCTACAAAGCGTGCTGGTCGAACAGCCCATAATGACCATACTTCATCTATCCAGAGACCATCCTGCAAGGATGTTTCAACACACAGCATGAAAAGCCCCCACAAAATCAGTGCGGCAAGGAACAAATGAGGAATAACTGACGTGTGCCGGTCTCTTTTTACCGTCGTTCGCTCCAGCCGTGGCTGTCTCTCTCGAAGGGGGCATTCTGCAACATAAAGCGGTCATTCTGCAACTTGCAGCAGACAAAACCCCTTCTTTCAAACACTCACCATTGACATTGAATTTTCTGTACGGTATTCTCCGAACCATGATAGAGAATGAGAATATCGAGAATATCACGATGGAAAAAACTCGCGAGAAATTGCCCTTGAGCAGTTTCCTGGTCCGCCTGGGTGCCGCGCTGCTCAGCCTGATATTTCTGGGATCGGCGGTAGCTCTGATTGCTTTCACCCCCGCCAACAGCCAGGATCAACGTCCACGGGTAGTTGCTGCCCTGATTTCCGCCACGCCGACCCATACAGCAACCCCGACTGCTACCAATACCCCCACACCGACGCTGACGCCAACCATTACCCTCACGCCGACTATTACGCTGACGCCGAGCATAACGCCTACCCCGACGTCGACCAACACCCCCACACCGCTGCCGACACCCGACAGCCGCGACCGGGAGTTCTTCATCCCCATCCTGATGTATCACTATATCAGCGTACCTCCTGCCGATGCCGACGTGTACCGGCAAGGGCTTTCGGTGACGCCGGACAATTTTCGTAAGCAGATGGCATGGCTCGAGAGTAATGGCTACCATACCATTACACCTTACCATCTCATCTATGCACTTAGCATCGGTTGGCCGCCGCTGCCTGAACGCCCGGTTATCCTGACCTTCGATGACGGCTACACCGATAACTACGAGAACGCTTTTCCCATTCTCAAAGAACATGGCTTCACGGCCACTTTCTTCATCCTGACCGATGTCACCGACCGCAGCGAGCCGGGCTACATGACCTGGGACATGCTGAAAGAAATGAGCCAGGCCGGGATGGGTATCGAGGTTCACGGTCGCGAACATGTTGAGATGGCGCCCAGGGATAGCGATTGGCTGATCTTCCACCTCCAGGGGCCCGCCGAAACCATCCATGCCAATCTGGGCTACCAACCGCGTTTTGTGGCTTATCCGGCCGGTAAATATGACCAGTTGACAATCGATACAGCCCATAGTGTAGGATATTGGGGTGGTTTGACGACGATCTTCGGCGTGCACCAGGAGAAAAGCTCACCTTTCGAGCTGGAGCGTGTCCGCATTAGCGGTGACCTGACCCTGGATCAGTTCAGCACATTTATGTCCGATCTGTATTAAACGACTGCCGGCTAACTTGATATGTGTTACTCAGCACTATCTTTCATGGAGGGATACAATGGGGAGATCAATCATGGCACGCATTAAGCGTATGTCGGCCGGTGGCATTGTACTCCTTGCAACTGCGTTGAGCATGGTGGTATGTATTCTGCTAAGTGGCGGAATTTACGTGATCTGGAGAGTGGCCGATCCTCAGGCCAGCCTGTGGTCAATGTTCGAAGGCCTGTCTGCTGCCGCGGCCTTCTCGGTAGCCGTCGGCGGCGGCCTGATGGTGCTGGCCCAGCTTACCGAAGCCGTTGACAGCCGCAGCCTGACCATCTTCAATGACATATTCGAAAGAATGGTTTCAGAAGAAAATATCGCAGCACGGCGCTGGATTTACCAGAACCTTCCCGATAACCCCGAGCTGGGTCTGGCGTCCCTCAGCGACGAGGGACGTGAGCACGTTAAATTGGTGCTCAACTCATTCGACCATCTGGGGTTTTTGATCCAGCAAGATTGGGTCTCGTCGGAAGCTGAAGAAGCCATTATCCAGTGGGTCAGCCCGTTTGTCTCCAAAGTATGGCTGAAGCTGGGCCCATACGTCGAGCACGAGCTTGCAAATCGCCCCGAAGAACCTGACTATTATGCGGCGGCCTGCCATCTGGCCAAGCGCTGCATTGCCTACCGCAAGCGACTGCTGCGCCGCGACCCGACGGTCACCTGGCGTCAAGATGCCCTTTAGCCACAAAGCCCCTGCCTGCGCAGGCAGGGGCTTTTCGATTTCTAGCCGGCTCATCCACCAGCTTCCTGCCAGATGCTCAGCCAGTCTAAACAGGCGATTGTCCCCCCGGCCGCGAAGGTCTCCACGTAGAACCCGGTCCCGAAGGACCGTTCAGGTACCCAATCCAAGGTTGCTGCCACTTCATCATTCACTCTGACCAGCACATGATCATCGATGACATCAACCTGCATGGTGTTGATCACGCCCTGAGGATGGATGCGCGGGAACACCTGCCACGGCATGACGGACACAACCTTGCCGGCATCTGATTGAAAAACCGTGAGATAGCCGTTACCGTTGACAGCCACAACGTTGTAGCGTTCGGCGGATAAATCGCCCCACCATAGTCCATAACCGGCATCGCTGAGGCCACCGATCTGCCGGACGGCAATCATGATCGTGCAGGGAGCCTGTACCTGATAAGGAGCCAAGACAAAGGCTCGCGCTTTATCGCCGGACAAGGCCACCTGATACACGCCATCGTCGATCTCCCCTTGCGCCTCGCCAGATTGCAGCACCCAGCCTATGTCCCGAGCCAGGTCGTCATGCACAACCAGCTCGCCAATGCGCTGAGGATTACTGATACCGCCCAGGGCCATCACCAGCAGGATGAGCACTGCAATCACTGCACCCAGCAGCACAGCCGGCACAAGTCGCCACAGCCATACAGGGATGGTTTCGGATTTCATCATGCGTAAGACTGTAATCGCAAAACGGAGAATGGGCCACATGCAAGGATAGCTTTCCTCGTCCAAGCATCCTCCGGGCATCCTCTTACCATCCTCCTTCATAGAGGTCTTTTGCTTGCGAAAGCCGTTGGCTGGTAGGGCAATCTGGCACAAACAGCGACAAAACAGTTCACCGTTCTTTTCATTTGGCTATACCTGATAAAATATCAGTCTGCTTAGACCTATTATATACCCAGGAAAAATCAGAGCAGCAGAGAAGTCATGGCAGCACCCGATAACGCCACCCCACATGGCGTCTCGGAGTACAACCAGAAGGTCAGGCAGACCATCCCCTTCTACGAGACTATGCACAAAGAGACCATCGACATAATTAGAGCGGCAAAACCGGATGTTGGTTGTTGGTTGGATACAGGCTGCGGCCGGGTACCTTGTCGAGCTGGCCCTGCCGCTGTTCCCCAACACTCAGGTCATCTTGGCCGATTCTTCCCGTGCCATGTTGGCTCAAGCCGGGGAGCGCCTGGGTGGGATTGGTGGTAAACAGGTACAGATCCTTCCACCTATAAAGAGCGAGGGGCTGCCATCACAAAGGGGAGAGACAAGGTGCCAGGTCATAACCGCCGTCCAGAGCCGCCATTACCTGCTTCCCTCTCAACGCGAGCAGGCAGTCAAAGCCTGCCTTATCGTATTGGAGGGCGATGGCCTATTCATCGCTTTCGAGAATATCAGACCACTTAGTGAAAGAGGAATAGGCATCGGGCTGGATCGTTGGGGAAGCTTTCAAAGGAAGTCTGGTCGATCATCTTCGGTGGTGGCCGCGCATTTTCAGTAGGGCCTATTTCCCCATCTCGATTGATGATCACCTGGCCTTGCTGAAGGCAGTCGGGTTTCGGACAATCGAGGTGTTCTGGTTCTCGCACATGCATGCCGGATTTTATGCTCTCAAATGATGGTAGAAGCCTGTCACTTGTCCATACATTTCATATTGACTATACTGATTGCCAGGATGCCGATGGCGATTGTAAATAACCTGTTTACCAGCCGGAGGTCAAGTATCTTGTCGAGGACATCTGTTTTGCGTTTGGCTAGTACAGTTGGGCATAAATTCGTCCCCGGTTTCAGGCGGTCTTCCCAACTGTTTAAGTATTTCGCGGATAACTGCAAATGACGGCTTACTTATGCCGTGAAACACTATTTCAGCCTCTACCAAATTC
>JAFGMS010000001.1 GCA_016927375.1 Anaerolineae bacterium | reverse complement strand
TGTCAAGAGACTGTGAACTACTTTTCACAGCTCGGAAACTTAAACGTAGACCGGGTCAAAAAAGGAAATTCCTATAAGATCAAGTTACTCAGTTTTCAAATAACTCCCTCTCATATCACAGAGTCATCAACCATCTCAAAACTCTTCAAGTGTGGGGAGACCTCGCTCGAATAACTGAGAAAATACCAAGAATGCCTTGACAAGGCTACTATGCAGATATATCATCACCCCCCGGTAGCAACATTACATTCATCTATTCCGCTTATCCCGCTTAGTCGAACAGCGGACATCTACGCCGGAAGTAGGATTTCTTGACGGAGGCCAGATGATACAAGTCGAAGGACTCACCAAGTATTACGGCCCATTCAAAGCCATCGATAGCCTCTCCTTTCACGCCGATGCAGGCGAGATTGTTGGCTTCCTTGGCCCGAATGGCGCCGGTAAGACAACCACTATGCGCATCCTGACAGGCTACATGCCACCCAGTGAGGGTCGAGCGACCATTGCCGGGTTCGATGTGTTTGAGCAGTCTCTACAGGCGCGCGAACGGATCGGCTATCTGCCGGAAACGGTACCTCTTTATAAGGAGTTGACCGTCTGGCAGTACGTTGACTATATGGCTGCTCTACGCGGCATGCGCAATCCAAATCGTGCTGAGCGCGTGGACGAGGTGCTCGATAGGGTAGAGATGCTCGACCGGGCCGACAGCATGATCTCCAGTTTGTCAAAAGGTATGCGGCAGCGCGTAGGGCTGGCTCAGGCCATTGTCCACAGGCCGGATGTCCTGATCCTCGATGAGCCAACCATCGGGCTTGATCCTCGCCAGGTTCGCGAGGTGCGTGAATTGGTCCGCGAGGTTGGTCAAGAACGCACTGTGCTGCTCAGCACACACATTCTTTCTGAGGTTAGCCAGCTTTGCTCACGTATCTTGATCATCAACAAGGGTCAGATTGTGGCAGAGGATAGCCCCGCCACACTGGCAAGCCGCCTCCAGGGTACTACTCGCCTCTCTGTGCGTGTCGGCAAAGCCACTCCCAAGGAAGTAGCCAAAGCTATCCGTGGGATAGAGGGCATTGATGAGGTTATCCCCACCGATGAAGGCGTCGAAGTGATTTCCTCCAGCCAGGCTGACCCACGCTCCGCAATATCAGCAACTATCGTCCAAAAATCATGGGAGCTGCTGGAAATACACTCGGTAGACATGTCATTGGAGGATATCTTCTTGCAGCTAACTACTGACGAGACCATGGACGAGGAGGAGGACCAGGATGCATAGCGTTGGTCGTTCATTTCATAATCTCTGGACGGTTTTCAGAGTGGAGTTTACGCTGTTTTTTGTGTCGCCTATCGTGTACTTCGTAGGTGGCGTGTGGCTGCTTTTCTTTGGCGTCTTCTTTCTCATTTCACTGGCGGCTTTTAACCAGGGTTACGAGCCAACCATGGCCTATATGCTCAACACAATGGCATTTTTAGTGATGTTCATTGTGCCTGCGCTGACGATGCGTCTGGTAGCAGAGGAGGTCCGCCAGGGTACCCATGAGCTGCTGCTTACCGCGCCAGTCCGCGATTGGGAAGTTATAGTCGGCAAATGGCTGGCTGTCTGGGGTGTCATGACCGTCTTTATATTGGTCAGTTTTGTCTACCCCTTGTTCCTGATTTTACGCGGAAATCCTGACCTGGGGCTCATGGCATCCGGCTATCTGGTCTTTTGGTTGTGGAATGGGGCAGTTTTAGCTGTTGGCGTATTGGCTTCATCGCTTACTCAATACCAGTTGGTTGCTTTTATCGTTGGCGAAGGGATATCCCTGCTTCTATTCCTCGCTAATGCGCTGAGTTCCTCTAGCTTGATCAAAAGCGAACTAGTCAATAATGTCCTGTCGGCTCTGACACTGAGCTCTCACCAAACCAGTATGTTGGATCGGGGTTTAATCGACCCGGTTGATATAACCTATTTTGTCGGATTGATGGCTGTATTCCTGTTTCTCGCCACACAAATGCTCGGGACGAGGAGGTGGCGCGCGTGAACGAGTTAAAAATTAACCGGAATTTGGCCCGCTTTGTTCTTTTGGGCCTCGGCGTAATCGCGCTGATCGTGATGGCAGTAGCTTTGATAGCTGCGCCAATGAACAAGTTTAATACTGTCAGTTATGCTGCTCTGGGAGTTGGTATTTTGGGGCTGGCTGGGTTCGTGCTGCTCGATCCGGAGGCTTTTGTTGCCGGTATAACTGGCAGGACGAGCCAGTATGGCGCAACGACGATACTGATGAGTCTGATATTCATCGTCTTCGTGGTAGCTATCTATATTCTGGTCGATGCCCTCGCAATCGAGCCTTATCCTCTGACAGATTCAGAGAAGTATCAGCTTTCTCAGCAAACCAAGGATATCCTGGCTGGTCTGGAAGACGAAGTGCATGTTGTGGGCTTCTACACCGACCAGGAGACAACGCAGCAGGATGAAGCTAAGCTATGGCTTCAAAAGTATGAGAAATACAGTGACGGCAAGCTCACCTATGAGTTTGTCGATCCCGATCGCGATCCCCTCCGGGCAACAGAGCTTGAGATGACGCGGTCAGGCGTGATGGTTTTCTCACGCGGGGAACAGACTGCCGAAGCCTCCTATGCTGATGAACGTACAATGTCGAGTGCTCTGGTACGTGTTCTAAGCGGCGAAGCCCGCAAGCTTTACATGATTACCGGCCATGGAGAGCGTTCCACAGATGATTACAGTGGTACTGGCTTCTCCCAGATTGGCAGCCTGCTTGGCAATGTTGGTTTCGAAATCGAGTCGTTAAATCTACTCGAAAAGGGCAGCGTTCCCGAAGATGCCTCCATGGTAGTGGTGGCGGGCCCGACAGCCCAATTCTCTGCTATAGAAGTTGAGGCGCTCAAAGCCTACTTGGATTCCGGCGGTAAGGCCCTGTTTATGTTCGACCCGGCTACCGGCGGTGGCCAGCTTGGCGATGGTTTGCTGGGAGTTTCCTTTAGCAGTGATGGCTCTCATCTTGCTACTGCTGGTGCAGATGGCACTATCAGAATATGGGAGCTCGGTACAAGTAAACAATTGCTTGAGATGCGTGGTCATACCAGCGATGTGATGGATGTGGCCTATTCGCCCAATGATAAGCGGCTCGCATCTGCCGGGCGGGATGGTACAGTTCGGGTATGGGATACCTCGATTGGTGAACAGATCAAACTGCTGGAAGGCCAGACCGAGGGTGCGCGTCGTGTTGCCTATTCACCGGATGGTCGCTTGCTGGCCAGCGTGGGTGAGAATCAGGTTCTGAATATCTGGAATGCCCGGACGCTTGAACCTATGGATTATTCACCTATCAGTGTGCCCGCCCCACTGTATACGGTAGAGTTTTCGCCGGACAGCAAACTGATCGCTGCGGGAAGTGGGCTTGTCTTGTCTTCCGGAGCTGTTGAGGGAACTGTTTATCTTTGGGATAGCCGGACTGGTGAGGCCGTACTTAACAGAACCTTGCACACCAGTGTCATCTTTGATGTTGCCTTTTCGCCTGATGGGACAACTCTTCATAGTGTGGCATGGGACGGGACGGAAGGTATTCTCGACATAGATGCCGGGGAAGGCAGCACCGAGACGCTTTATCCGAACATCAGCATTACCAGCCTGGCAATCAAAAAGGATGGCACCAAGATCTATTCTCTGGCTGATGGTTCGATTCATGTGCGTCCCCCGGAAGCCACCTCGACTGATCAGGATGTTGTATTAAACCCGCACACCGATACCATCTGGGTCCTCAAGCTTTCTCCTGATGGTGACACTGTTGCCACCGGCAGCCGGGATGGCACTGCAGGGCTGTGGAGCCTGGATGCATCTAGTGGTAGTGCTCTGAAAGCGCAGGGAGGCGGTGATCCGCTACTGAACTACCTAAAAGATTCATGGGGCATCCAGGTAAACGACGATGTGGTTATCGATATGTGGACGGCTTCTGAATATAACCAGTTTACTCCGGTTATCTATACCTTTGCTCAAATGTCCTCGATTGTCCAGTCTTTGAGTGGTAACTATGTGATTTTCCCGGTGGCCCGCAGCATCGAACCTGTCGAGACTGCCCCTGAGGATATCACGCTGACCTCACTGCTGTTCTCATCTGACGAGCAGGTAAGCTCATGGGGCGAAACCGAGCCATATAGTAGCAGCTTACAATTTGATCCATTAGCAGACTTGCCCGGCCCGGTGACGATGGGAGTGAGCGCCGAGCATGCATCGACAGGAGCACGGATAGTAGTCTACGGAGATGCCGACTTTGCTTCGGATGCAAATATGGCCCAGTTTGCCAACGGCGATCTGGCGTTGAACACGGCTAACTGGCTGACGGAGAGTGAGGAATTAATCGACATTCCTGTTAAAGATCTTGGCTCTCGCACAATGGAATCATTATCAGGGCCGGCTATGACTGTTGCCATCATTACCAGTGTCTGCCTGATCCCTGGTGTTGGCCTGGTAGCAGGTCTGGTTGTTTGGATTGTGCGCAGGCGGAGGCGTTAGGAGAGTCGACTATGACACCTACAAAACGTCTGGTTGTTGCACTGGTTTTTCTCTTGATAGCAGCAGGCATCTTCATTGTGGTTAACAAGGTTGACCTCGGCGGTACAGAGGATGATGTTGCTACACCTACCCCACGGGCCTTGCTTTTTCCTGATATCCAGGGAGAGGTCACGATGGTGCGGGTGACAGACAACACAACACAAGATGTCTTTGTGGTAGAGAAGAAAGAGGAAGCCTGGGCTATCCTGGAGGCGCCAGAGGGCAGTGATACAGGGCTGGGTGTTGATGAGATGCGCATCACCAATGCACTGACTGCGATTCCCGGTCTACAGCCGTCTCGTACTCTGACATCACTCGAGAGCCTGGCGACTTATGGATTAGGGGATGAGGCAGAATATAACATTGTCTTTACGATTGGGCCTGATGACTATACCTTGATAGTTGGTTCTAAGAACCCGGGTGGTACGGACTATTATGTTCAACTGTCCACGGCCAGCAATGTTCACCTGATTAGCACGTACTCTCTAGACTCAATTATCCGGTGGTTGACTGATCCGCCGTATATCCAACCTACGCCCGATCCCAATGTGACGCCCAGCGCGACACCCGATGAGGGTAGCACATCTGGTTAAAGTCAGGTGGCTTAGCCGGATAAGTTTGCGTATACTTGTGGAGGGTAGCTTGATCGGCTGCCCTCTCAGTTTTTACCCTGTTAGATCGGATTTCTACGAACCGTACATTGAAGATATGAAGCGGAAGAGGATCATCCTCCCACAGAGTTTTTAACTCGTTGCTCATGTCTCGTTGTTCGTAGCTATTTTCAAGGAAGATAATCTCCACATGCGCAGAAGCAAGTTAGCCCGTCAAATTGCACAGGCCTTTTGGTGGATTGGTCTCATGATGATGGTGGTTGGGATATCGCTGGCCATTCTCAGGTTCAGGTTTCCCGGTTTCATGCTAATCGGCGGTAGTTTTGTGGTACTTGGCTTGAATGCCTTGATTGGTGGGGAGATCACTGCTGGGCCAGAACCGCGCTCCTTCACCGCCCGTGGCTCTGTGGTTCGGGGTCGCCTGGAAGCTAAGACGGGCCTATGCGATCTGGTCGTGGGAAAGTGTGGCAGTGACCGCGTTGCTACAACGCATTATGGGCCGTTGGGCAAGCCTGGTTTTGAAGTCCGCGATGGTATTGCTTACCTGCGCTTGGTCCAGGCTGCATTCCAACCCAATGTGACGCAGTGGCGATCCGAACTGGCCGCCAATGTGTTGTGGGACGTGGAAGCGCACAGTTTTATAGGCGAGTTGATCATGGATCTGAGTGAGTTGCGCCTGGAAGAGGTGATAGCCGGCACGAAACTAGGCTACATAAAAATGACTTGCCCGACGCGTGGTTATGTTCGTATGAGTCTGAATTCGACTTTTGGCGAGATCGAGATTGAAGTTCCGCCCCAGGTGGGGGTGAAAGTTGCCGTCAAGAAGGGACCTCTGGCAACTTTGGCTATCAACAATGAACGTATCGAGACAATCAGGCATAACCGCTACGCCACGCCTGATTTTGATGCTGCCCCTGCACAGGTCGAGATTCACATCCGAAGTTCTGCTGGGGATATCATTCTGACCTAAAACATCACGCGTCGCTGAGAGGCGCAGGCGTCACTGGCGGTCTTCTTCTGCGTCCGCTCGTGGGACGAATCGGTATTTCGGCGCGTAGCGTGTTCTCTCGATCTGAGCTGGTCAAGGCAATCTCGACTTCTTCCCGATCAAAATCAACATAGCGGGCGATAATCTCCAGAATCTCATCTTTCATTGCCGCCACTTGGGCGGGTGTCAGATTGCTGCGGTCGTGCACCAGCACGAGCTGCAGCCGCTCTTTAGCTACCTGACTGCTGGTTGGTTTTCGCCCACCGAACATACGATCGAAGAGGCTACTCATTTCTGCTCTCTCCTGAAGCTGAATACCATGTTCTTAGTCATGATTTGCTTTGAGCACCAGCACCCTCTTCAACCTTTGCGGCATTGCTGGAGCTGGCTTTATTGTCGTTTTTCTTGCTCTTGGTTGTGTTTCCACTTCCACTATCAACATTCTCAGAACTGATACCCAGAGCACGCAAGAGACGCTGCATAAAGGTCAAATCTTCGTCCAGCGTCATGAAGGGAACCTCCTGACCTAAAAGACGTCGAGCGATATTCTGGAACGCCATACCAGCTTTTGATTTCTCCGGCGTCAATGCGGCTGGCGTGCCCTGGTTGGTGGCGATTAAAATAAGCTCATCTTCCGGAACCAACCCAATCAGTTTAATTGCCAGAATGTCGATAACATCTTCCGGGCTGAGCATGTCGCCTCGTTTGACCATGTCGGGTTTGACACGGTTGATAATTAGCTTGCCTGGCCCTTTCTGTTCTGCTTCGATCAACCCAATGATCCGGTCGGCATCGCGTACTGAGGAGACTTCCGGGTTAGTTATGATGACCACCTCGTCTGCTGGAGCCAAGGCATTGCGGAAACCACGCTCGATGCCCGCCGGCGAATCGATCAGAATGTAATCAACCAGTGGTTTGAGCTCATCGCAGACCCTCACCATATCACTGGGGCTGACGGCAGTTTTATCACGGGTCTGTGCTGCCGGGATAAGATAGAGATCCTCTTTGAGGCGTTTGTCGCGGATCATCGCCTGACGAAGCTTGGCTCGCCCTTCCACGATGTCTACAATGTCGTAGACAATGCGGTTTTCCAACCCT
>JAFGMS010000206.1 GCA_016927375.1 Anaerolineae bacterium | reverse complement strand
TGTACTTTGTATGTGTCTACTGCTATCACAAGCCTCAGCACAACCGGCCTTCGCCAATTCTGTCATTCCCGCGAAAGCGGGAATCCATACGCCGCAATCACTTATAAGCTGCTGCTATTTTCATCCTCTTGGGCGGGCCTTGGCTCATGAGCCACTCCCTTGAAAATAGTGATGAGTCATGAGGAATGAATCATGAGTGAAAAGCTCTCGGGAGATTTTCATTCCCTATAGCATCGACAACCTCTTCGGTGTCGTCTTGATATAGTGATTGTAAAGACATGGAGACTGGAATGACAATGGTTTGGTCTTGTAGCTAATTTTTGTTTGCTCGTCACTCGTCACTCGTTTTGCGAGTCTTGCTGGTGTGCCGCATCTCGACAACGAAGCCGGTGATAGCGCATCCAAGCAGCAGCAGCTTCAGACCAAAACCGGGGCTTTCACCACCCACCTGGACAAGAATCGAAAGCAAACCCAAAAGGGGAAATACCAGCCACAGGATCATCGATTTCCATTGGCGCATCTGGATATGCGTTCCCAGCAGTACCAGTGCTCCGATCAATGCCAGCAGGAAGATCAGCCCGGGCCTGGTCATCCAAAGAATAGATAGGACCATGATCGCAAGGGCCAAAGCGGCCTGCCAGTTCCGGCGAATTCCTGTAGGAGCAGGGCTGGGCCGGATCGCCACAGGCTGATATGCGCGCTGTTTTTCCATCGAAGCAGGGTGTACTACCTGAGTGGCAGCGGGAGGTGGGGGTACAACAGTCATCTCAAGAGTGTCTCCCTCGGCAGCGCGCCGCAGCATATCGGCCAGCTCTTGAGCCGTGGAAAAACGATCCTCCGGCCTCTTCGCCATGGCCTTGTCGAGCACGATCTGCACCGCCGCGGGTATATCCTGCCGCACCGATGCAATGCTGGGCACCGGCTCGTTCAGGTGCGAGTACATCAGCTGCACAGGCGTCGTTCCCTCAAAAGGTGTCGTTCCACTCAGCATCTGGTAGAGCGTCACACCCAATGCGTATATATCCACCGCCGGCGTAGGCAGCTCCTGCTTGAACATCTCTGGGGCCATATAGGTGGGCGTCCCGACAATACCGCTCCCAGTCAGCTGGACGGTCTCCTGGCTGACCTTGGCAATGCCGAAGTCTGAGAGATAGGCATTATTTTGTTTGTCTAACAGCACATTGCTGGGTTTGAAGTCTCGGTGGATCACCCCCTGCTGATGAGCATAGTCCAGCCCTGAAGCGATCTGCTCGATCAGCCGGACCACATCGCCAAGCGGCAGGGCGCCCTTCTCCTGAATGAGTTGGGCCAGCGAGCCGCCCTCGATGTGGGCCATGACGATATAGGGGATGCCGTCATCCTCGCCGTAGTCATGCACAGGGATAATGTGGGGATGCTGCATCAAAGCGACGGCTTTAACCTCTCGTTGGAAGCGTTTCTGAAAGGTCTCATCGCTCATCAGGTGGGAGGGAAGCACCTTAACGGCCACCATCCGTCCAATCGAATGCTGGCGAGCGAGATAGACGCTTGCCATGCCTCCCCGACCGATCAATTTATTGATTGCATATTGGCCCAGGGTTCTGCCTGCGAGATTATCCATCAGAATATCTTCCTTGAAAGCAGCCAAGAGCAGCGAGTGATGAAGTGACGGGCAGATAGTCGTCAACTATAAGTTATACCACACGCTGTTGGCTATCACTTGACGATGATGCTGCCAAGGCCTGTCGCGATCTTAACTCGGATACTCTCGGTAGCGCCGACATAATTATCGGTCTGCCACTTGTTGTCATCGATCTCTATTAGCGAATCATTGTCAATGGTGATTTCTGAGAGGCCGCTATCGATCTCCACACGCGCCTCCATCCCCTCAGGAATCTCGACAATGAACTCGCCCATCCCCATTCTTATCTCGACTTCATAGGTACCTTGGTCAGATAAGGCGACATAGGTTTTGCCGGCTCCACCCTCGATGGTTAAAGAGCGCAGGTTCAGCCCGTCCAGATCGAGCGTGGTTTCCCCGAAGCTCAATCTGACAATCAGATCAATCGGCACAACATCTGTCAGACTTACGGTGAGATCTTCTTTGAAATCATCCTTAGGCGGCTTTAAGTCAATATCACCTCGCGACAGTGTCAATTGGCCCGTATCACCGATCATCTCGTAGTCGACATCGAGCTTCCCGCCAATGGCGCTTTCGTAGTAGCCCTCCAGCGCATTATCCTCACTGCTCATAGCCTCAACGTCGAGGGAGCCTCCCAGGAGCCCAGGCTCCAGTATGACTTCCAGCGCAGATGCTCCTCGCAGACCCTGGCTAATCTCCTGCGAGGTAAGCGCATCATCCGCCCCTCCGAGGCCAATATTCTTGATAGCCAAGAGCCCTTTTAGCCATGATGTGCTGCGGCCCAAGAATATAACGAGCAGCACGATCACAACGACCGTCCAGAAACAGCCTGGGCCTCTACGACCCGACTCGTAGGATTTGACTCGCTTGGGCTTCTCTCGTCGAGGTATTTCTTCTCTGACCGGCTCTTCTTTGGGAGGCTCGACCGGTTGCGGTTTCTGCTCGTTGGGCGGGATGTCCTCGGTTACCTGCTCGTTGGCAGGGATGTAAGGGGCGGTCATTGCTGGTATGGGTTCCGGCACCGGAATGACTTCTTCTGGAGGAGGCGGTCCTGGCGGGGCAGCCAACGGCGCCTCGAATTCGAGCGTGTCTCCTTCTGCCGCGCGGCGCAAGGCACCGGCCATCTCGCCGGCAGTCATAAAGCGTTCCTCCGGTTTCTTCGCCATGGCTTTGTCGAGCACAATCTGTATCGAGGCCGGGATATCCTCTCGCAGCGTCTCGATGCTGGGCACCGGCTCGTTCAGGTGCGAGTACATCAGCTGCACAGGCGTCGTTCCCTCAAAGGGCGTTGTTCCACTCAACATCTGGTAGAGCGTCACACCCAGCGCATAGATATCTACTGCCGGAGTAGGCAGCTCCTGCTTGAACATCTCCGGAGCCATGTAGGTCGGCGTCCCAACGATGCCGCTGCCGGTCAGTTGAGCTGTCTCCTGGCTGACCTTAGCGATCCCGAAGTCCAACAGGTAAGCATTTTCGCTCTTATCCAGCAGCACGTTGCTGGGCTTGAAGTCGCGGTGGATTACCCCCTGCTGGTGAGCATAGTCCAGCCCTTCGGCAATCTGCTCGACCAGCCGGACCACGTCGTCGAGGGGGAGGGCACCCTGCTCCTGAATAAGCTGGGCCAGAGAACCGCCTTCGATATGCGCCATAACGATATAAGGGACACCCTCGTCCTCACCGTAGTCGTGTACCGGGATGATACGTGGGTGCTGCATCCGCGACACAGCCTGCACTTCCCGCTGGAAGCGCTTCAGAAAAGTGTCATCATTCATCAAATGAGGAGGCAGCACCTTAACAGCTACGGTTCGCCCAATCGAGCGCTGGCGAGCAAGGTAGACGCTCGCCATGCCCCCTCTGCCGATCAGGCTGACAATTTCATATTGCCCCAGTGTTTTACCGATCAAATTATCCATTCCATACACTCTCTCTTTGGCAAAAAATACATCTCTTTGCCCATTATCGCACAGGCCGGCGCTAATACAAAAAGCAAGGGGGGCGGAATCCTCTCTCGCTCCCTTGTATCTATACGTAATTGGCTGATTAGAGTTGCTGGCAGAAAATCAGTTCAAGCTAAGTAGTTTGACAATGTCAAGTTTCAGGGGCCGGAATTGGCATGAGATACTCTTTGCGCCTAAGCAAAGGATCGGCGAAGATAGGTCGAGAACGGCCTCTCCGGGTATAAAAGCATCGAGAGATCGCTCAACCTGACGTTGTCAAAGTAGCCACAATGCCTAGAAGCCGATGAGGCCGGCCGGGTTGGTTGGTGTATGGTTCCAGCGCATCTCGAAGTGCAGGTGCGCGCCATTGCTGTTACCGGTTGATCCCACCTGACCGATGTACTGCCCGCGCGAGACCAGCTGCCCGCAGCCCACGGCCTTCGAGTTGAGGTGGGCATAGTAAGTCGTCCAGCCGCCATGATCGAGCACAACTAGGATGCCATAGCCCCAATCGTTCCAGCCGGAGAAGATCACCACGCCGGTGTCGGCAGCATAGACGGGAGTCCCGACCGGCGCGCCCAGGTCGATGCCGGAGTGGCCGGCATAGAAAGTCTGAGTAATCATGTAATCGTTCATGGGTCTTACCCAGGAACCTGTGCCGCCGCCGCCCGGTGTCCCAGCCGGGCACGATCCGCCCATTCCCGGCATAAATCCCGATACTACTTTGCCTGTAGTTTGATCTGTCACCGTTCGAACCGGGTTCGGGATATTCATATCACGTTCTCCGCCAGGCACGAGGATCTTCATACCCCAGGGAGGAACGTCCTCGGGAGTGTAACCGGCCAGCTCATTGTATGGGGAGTCAATAATGGCATTGACATCGGCCTTGTATTCATCGGCGGCTCTCTGGAGAGTTCTGACGCCATCGGCCGTGTAGTAGACCCCATCCTCCGGCGGGATGGCTAATTCCATACCGGGCTGGAGCATGTGAACATCATCTTGCAATACATCGTTGGACCAGAAGATGGTCTTGGGATCGATGCTGAACTTGTTGGCAATAGCGAAGAGGGTATCCCCGGACTGCACCGTATAATTGCCCACCGATCTGCGCGGCCGGTCGGGGATAGTGGTGAAAGCAACCAGCTGCCGGTTAAACTCTACCGGTTCCAGCATGCTCGCATTGGATAAGCTCGCCAGCCCGGCCTGTGATTGCCCTGCCGGGTTTGTGCTACCGCCAACAGCCGGAGAAGCGCTCAGTCCTAATGCAGCACGCACCGGCCCCATAAATACCAATACTACTCCAATAAATGTTACGCCAATGGAGATGGGGGTCAGGTAGCGGTTAAATACCCTTTCCAGTGCCGTTCCGGCCAGGAATGTCTTCCGGCGCGGGAGAAACATGTCGCCTGTCGGTTTCATAATTAGATCACCTCTTTCAGCCAAGATGTCCAAGGCATAACATTGCCAGTCAGCCCGGCTGTTTTTGGTCCTCTGCACCCGATAGTAGCGCGTGCACTACACCTCGTCAAGTTATTGGATAATTGATGATTGCTGATTGACGATTGAAAAACAGATTGTTGCAACGACCAGGCAATTATCCAATCGTTACTTGCCTTGTTGTCCAGCACATACG
>JAFGMS010000205.1 GCA_016927375.1 Anaerolineae bacterium | reverse complement strand
CGCGAGGCCAGCGTACTTGCACGCCTCGATCACCCTAATCTCCCTAAGGTATCCGATTTTTTCAGTGACGGCAAAAGGGAATACCTGGTCATGGATTTCGTGCGTGGCGAGGATCTCAGGCAGAAGATCGAGGAGGCCAAAAGCAATGGCAAGTTCATTCCTGAGCAGCAGGCCATAGACTGGGTCATTCAACTTTGCGACGCACTGTCGTATCTGCATGGTCAAAACCCACCTGTACTTCACCGAGATATAAAACCAGCAAACATCAAATTGACCCCTGACGGCTTGATCAAGCTTGTCGATTTTGGTCTTGTCAAGTTGATGACACCCGACGAAGATCGGACAATCACCGTGCTGCAGGGCCGAGGAACAGCCTTCTATATTCCACTTGAGCAATACGGAGGTGATACGGGTCACACGGATGTGCGCTCAGATATCTACTCACTGGGCGCGACACTGTATCACCTGCTCACCAACGAACCGCCAGCGGAAGCCAAAACACGCTTCCTTCAGCCCAACGCACTTACTCCACCTCGCTCTCTGAACCCACATCTGACAGTACGAACAGAGCAGACCATTCAGTGGGCGCTGGCCATGCACCCTGATGATCGCCCTATCTCAGTCCAGGTGCTACAAGACTTCCTCGTCTCCAACAACCCTTTGAATCTACCTCCCCACCGCGAAGGAACAACCCTCCTTACCCAGATTGCTCCTGTCAATCGTGTCCTGGGAGCCATTGCTCTAGGAATGCTGCTCCTCTCGGCACTGGTTACTTTCCTCTTATCACCGATGGTTCCGCCTATTCCTACCCCCTAGCGACACCCGGGGCCATCGATCTAGTGTGTAGAGGATCAATATCACCAGACCAAAACCGATCGATGAACTTATCCATGTCATCGTTCCTGCGCCCAAAGTATCCCCCAGCAACATCCTCCACGACGATGCACCTGGCCAATACAAGGCATAGTAGTTGTAGCCAGTCAAACCAAATATGACCGTCGCCAACGACAATAACAATCCATAGTTGAGATTGCGACGACTGATTCCAAACACAAAACTCGCAGCGCTGATTACCCCCAGGCCTAACAAAGACAACAACAAATCACCCGTGCCTACCAATCGCACATCAGGAGGGTCAGGAGGTGTAGAAGGGGGTATTGCCGGAGTAAGGGTAGGCGTCACTGTAGGAGGGAGCGTTGCCGTCGGTATGATGTCTGGCGAAAAAACATCAATTGAAACCTCACCGGTATCACTGACGTTAATCGTCACGATGTCTGACCGAGTGGCATCGATGCTAGAGAGCGTAATTTTCAATTCACCAGCGCGATCCAACGTTAGGCTGGTGCGTGCTATTCCATCGACTGTCGTTGCAGATATTGAGTTGCTCAATCCCTCATTGGTGTAATTCTGGATAAATTCAACTGGTGTACCGTCTGGCACAGGATGCATATTTCGATCCAGGATAACACCTGTACTGAGCTGCACCACATCTCCTTTTGCCGGAGCCGGCGTCGGGGTCTCACCCGCTGCATTGCCGCTCTTATACCATGAAAGCTTGATGATTTGATCGGGATCAGGTGAGGTCATCTTGACAATATCGTAGTTAGTACCAGCGACGGATACAGGAGAAGCCCCTGGAAAAAGGGTGTTTGAGAATAATGCGCGAGCCGCCACATCAACAAATTGCTCGGTATGCCCATACAAACCATAGTAAGCCGTCAGCTGGCCAATTTCAGTCGAATCGAGATAGTAGGGAGCCCCCATCGCCATCACGACAATCTGAGTGTCCGGATCAACAGGGCGGACGGCCAGGAACCGCTTAACAGCATTTGACGATGGCACAGAAGTGTTAACATCCAGCATAACGAACACAACCCAATCAGCTGAGATCAGGGCGATATCCAGACTATCCGGTACCGGTGTTGCATCCTCCGTCCCAATGCTCTCCTGTGGACCGTACTCCAGGTAATCTGCCAATTGGTCAAATGTAAAGCTTTGAATACTGGCAAGAGTTACTAACTTACTGGCCTCCGGGCCATAAAGGCGCAGGATAGCCGCCTGTAAAGCATTACCAGCGATCATCGGGCGCGGGATACAATCAGAGCACTGCTTCACAGAGCGTGTATCTGTAAAAATCACGATACGCTCGCCCTCCTGAGGAGAGCGCAGCACATCAGCTCGTGAGGGAGACAGCAGTGTCAGCGCACTCCGGGCAACATCAGAGGTCACCTCACCCCGTTGGCCCAGCGCCGCGATCTCAGAGGCACGAAATCGAACAACAGTGTCAAGGTCAAAGTGACCATCGTACAATTCGAGCTTCTTGTGAAGAATATGTCGAACGGCATCATCGACGCGCTCTTGAAAAGCAGAATCGCTCTGATATGCCTGCACAAAGAACTCTATCATATCAATGATATTGTCTGTCTGGTCAGCCGCAGCATCCTCACGAAAATCGCTCAGGTACAGAATGTCATTGCCAGCCGTCAGAGCATCTTGAGCAATCCGGCGGCCAGGAAATGTCTCTCCCTGAGGATACTGGCGCCGGACGCCCCGCGCCCCTAGAGAGTCGCTGATAATCAAGCCTCCACTCGATCTCCAACTCGCCACTGGCTCTAATGCCATCAACTGCTGAAGGACTCGATTATCAAGGCTGATTGGCCGCACCACCCGCGGATTATCCCCTTGAAGGTCCAGGTAGCTGATGTGCCCTGTCATCAACCCATCTGCAACATACAAAGGATCTTTGGCGAGATCTGTAACCGCGAAAAAGGGAATCAAATCAAACTGTTTGAGTTGCTCAAGCGAACGGCGCACCGTCGGCACCTCCACACTCGCCAACCGATCCGCTCCGCCATGCCCTGGAAAATGCCGGGGCACCACAGCTAGCCGGCCGTTACTGCCCTCATGCACCCCACGGACATAAGCCGCCGTCATCCGCGACACCCAGAAAGGCTCACCCCCAAAAACCCAGGTTCCCAGATCGCCCGAAGTGAAAGGATTGGGATCCTCAAGAACATCGGCAGACGGCCCGAGAAGCAAATTAACTCCCAGTACAGGTAACTCCTGGCCAACTATCTGTCCTATATTCTCGGCCATGTCAGGATCCCATGTTGCTCCTATAGCCATGCTGCTTGGTAGAGGCGTCATCCCGGAAAACAGCTGAGTGTGAGATTGGCCACTACCATCATGTTCCAAACCAATGAACAGGGGAACAAAGGGAGCAGAGCTGTATTCCATCTCAGGTGTCCCGACCAAAGATGGTCGCTCAGCAGCCAATCTCTGAAGATTGCTCGTGAGCTGAGCTACCTGTGTTGGGAGATCATCAGAGTCACTAAAGTTATCATTCTCCGCTAACAAAACAACACCACCAACGTGATAGCGAGAAATCAACATTGCGATATCTGATGTTTCGCTCACGTCTGAGCCATAGTAGGTGACCAGAAACAACTGCCCGACCCGCTCTTCCGGTCCCATCCGTGTCAATAGAGCCTCGACATCAGGATCTTCAATTACTTGAGACTGTGTATCAGCCCAAGCCACACTTGGCGGTGCTGCAATCAGCATCAATAGAGAAAGACACAAAAAACGTCGCATTCGCATGCCATTCCATGAATATCGGACCATCGGCTCAAGTATACCTTGCTCGCCGGACGACCCGCAATTCACCCAAGATATGCATTTTGCCACCATATCTCCAAGATAAGCACGAGGGCATTCCCGTTTTGTCATATTTTGGCTCTTTGTTACTTTGCGGGGTCATAAGACCCTACGCATCGTCTGGGACAGAGCCCAGAAGATAAGGCTCCTACAGGGCAGTTGGCATCAGCGGTTATCTGTTAAAGATCGACAATCTTTTGTCGATGTTGGTGCTATAAGCGCCTAACCAAATTCGGTAGTGCGTAACAGACGTCCGGTTTTGTGGAAGATAGACGCGAGAAGACTATTCGCAGCAGTCGCATTACCACGGGATTATACGTAACGCTTAGGAGATGGTTAGGGGATGGTTACAGTAGCCTTAGAGGATGCTTGGACAACGGCCGGCTTGGAAGGCGAATGGCCGGCGAGCGTAGCCTAATCGTAGGGAAAACGACGCCCTGGCGTCAATAGAAGTCGAGAGACGTATGCTATCCTAAGACTGCGGACGCCTTCTTCTCCTCCTTTAGTAATGAAAAATGTCACCTCCCCGGTGACATTTTTCGTTTCTAGCCCAATCTAACCTGCAAAGAATCGCTCAATCCCATCACAGCAACTACTGAAAAAGTCAACATCACTCCAGGAACCACAGCAATCAAAGGAGCTATGTTCAGGAAAGCACGCCCTTCGCTAATCATTCTTCCCCAAGAAGGGATCGAGGGCGAGCCAGTCACTCCCAAAAAATCCAATGCAGCGCCATTCATCAGCGCCCAAGCATAAACGACGGTGGCCATTGCAGTAAGCTGTCTCATGGCATTGGGAAGTAGGTGACACCAGAGCATTCGCCAGTGTGACGATCCCAAAGCATATACAGCCTCAATAAACAGTTCCTCTCTGACACTTAGCATTGCCGCTCTCACCAAACGAGCATACAAGGGCGCAAGCGACAGTCCCACTGCAATCGCAGCCTGCCACCATCCATCCCCCAGAATGGTGATAGCAACCAGTGCAAGCAACAGCCCAGGGAATGCCAGTAAGATATCAACGCTTCTCATCAGGAACCCTTCGACCCAACCGCCCAAAAGGCCAGCAGCGCCGCCAATGGCCAAGCCAAGACCTATCGCAAACACAGTAGACAGTGCTGCGGCAAGTAAGCTAGAGCGCGCCCCCCAGATGACGCGGCTGAGCACATCGCGACCTAACTGGTCTAGGCCTAGAGGATGCTCACGAACTGGTGGAGCAAATTGATTCAGCGGATCTGCATACAAGGGGTCAAAAGAAGCAAGACAAGGAGCAAACAGAGCCAAAGCGATCAGGCTCGACAGGCAAGCCAGCCAAAACAACCTTACCAAATGGAATGTTTTCATAATGAGCAGCAATCAGGCAGTGATATGTATGCGTGGATCGAGCCAGGTATGCGCAATATCTGCCAGCAGATTCAGGACGCTATACGAAACAACCGAAAGGACTACAACGCCAAGCACCACGGGCACATCCTTGTTCAGAACCGCCGTGACAAGCACCCTGCCGATCCCCTGCCGGGCAAACAGACTCTCAGTGATAACCGTCCCCCCCACCAAATATCCGGTTTCAAGCGCAATCACATCGACCACTGGTAACAAACCCACCCGCAGCCCATGCCGGTACAATGCGCGGCTGCGCGAAAGCCCCTTGGCCAACGCAGTGCGCATAAATGGTTCTCCCAGAACCTCTCTGATGCCTGCATCAACAGCACGTGCGATACCACCGCCTATACTGAGACCAACTACCAGTGCCGGCAATACCAGATGTTTGAGCCCCCCCTGCCCAGTTGCCGGCAACCAGCCCAGCATCACAGAAAACACCCAAACCAACACAACCCCTGTAAATATCACAGGGAGCGCTAAAGAAGCCCCTATCAAGACACGACTGGTATGCCCAATCCAACTACTCGACTTCGTAGCAGATAGAATCCCCCATCCCAGCCCCAAGACAACCGCAACAAACATCGAGCTTAGAACGAGACTGAGGGTTGGCCCGACTTGCTGACCAATCAGGAGAGCAACAGGCTGGCCACCAAACCAGGACACGCCCAGATCGCCTCCGGACAACTGGTGTAAGTAGCGCCCATACTGAATCAGAATGGGTAGGTCAAGTCCAAGGGTCTCCCGGCGGCGCTCAAGCACATCATCCGAAGCGACACTCTGAAAAAGCGCCGCTTCGGCAGAATCACCCTGTACCAGATGCAGAGACAGAAAGCTAAGCGTGATAGCCAGAAAAATCGAGAGGAAAATCCCCAGTAATCGACGAAGAATGAACCGAGCCACGCCGCACCACAGGAATCAGGGACTCAACTCAAGATCGACAAGGTAGGGATACCAGCCTTGAATATCGAAATGCAGACCATGTACTTCCGGCTGCACCCCATTCAGGTTGACATACTCGCGGACAGGAAGCACAAGAGCCTGCTCCATAATGCGCTCCTGGATCAATCGATAAAGCCCGGCGCGAAGGCCCGGATCCATCTCGGCCTGAGCCGCCAACAACCAATCGTCAAGCTCAGGATCAGTATACCGCGACCAATTGCGCATGCCATCCGACAGAAAGAAGCTGTTCAGCACAGTGGGATCAAGGCCAGCGAAGTTCAGGGATATCGCATTATATTCACCTTTGTTAGCCTCATCGCTGAGCATCGGAAAGGATGCAACCTGCTTGATCTGCACCTGGACCTTGAGAACACTCTCCCACTGGCTCTCAAGGAGTTGGGCTACCTCTGGAGCCAATCCCCAGGGAGGAACTACCAATACAATCTCCAAGGGAGCACCCAAGTCGTCACGCCAACCATCATCATCGCTATCGATCCACCCAGTGCTATTGAACAGAGCATCAGCCTGAACGGGATTGTAGGCATAATACCCCTCTACAGAGGGAGTATAGTAAAGAGTGGTGGAACTCAAGGGGCCATAAGCTACTGGAGAATAGCCCTGAAATACAGATTGGACAATAGCCTGGCGATCTGTCGCCAGGAGCAGGGCCTGTCTCACTTCCAGACTGCTGGTTGGCATCTGAGCCGTATTGAACAGAAACTGAAGTGGCTGTCCAGGAATACCGACACTGACCAGCTGGACAGCCTCTTCATCAGAGAGGTAGCGAGCGTCAGTAGGAAGAAGTTCCCCCATGATTTGGGCATCGCCACTTTGCAGAGCCAACGCGCGAGAGGCCGGATCGGTAAAGAACCGAAAGACTATCCGATCCACCTTCGGAACACCAGGGTTGACAACCACTGACGGACCCCAGTTATAATCGACGTTACGCTCCAACACCAACCGATCATTGACGATATACTCAACAAAGCGATAGGGTCCCGTTCCCACCTGGTGGAACTGGTATATCTCCACATCATATTCGCTAAGAGCCGCTGGGGAAGCCATGCCAATATAAGGCTGGCTTAGACCATCCAGAAGAGGTACAAACGGTTTCGAGAGCACGATTGTCATAGAGTATTCCGAATCAACTCGAACTTCCTGTACAGGTCCAAGTAACTGTGCTGCTTTCAACGAGTTAGCAGCAGGATCGAGGATTCTTTCAAGGTTGACACGCACAGCCTCCGCATTGAACGCGGTGCCGTCATGAAAAGTCACATCCTGGCGGAGCTTAAAGGTGTATGTCAAGCCATCTGGGCTTACATCCCAGGATTCCGCCAAGCCAGGTACAAATTCGCGGGTCTCCAGATCCTGGTAGACCAACGTGTCATACACACTGCGCAGTGGAATACCCAGTTCAGAGGAAGCATGAATGTGAGGATCGATACCTGATGGGATCAACGTCAAACCATAGACAATCTCTGCCGGTTCTGTCTTCTGTGTTAAGCTCTTGCAGCCCACAACACTGATAATCAAGCAAATTACAACAAGCAGAATGGTCAGCCTACTCAGACATTGGTTCCTGGCCATCAATTCTCTCCCCTTGGGATTTGATTTTCAACAGTAGAAAGACTCGCCCAGTGCTCCGGAGCACAGATACCGAGTATAACGATCCATCTACAGACGTGACAAAAACTTCCTCAAGCAATATCTATCCTACAAGCTGACAAATTGAAACCTGGAACAGAGCCAGGTACAATGACCTGCATGTCTACCAATCCAAATACACGCTGCACTGTTTGCGGCCAGATACTGGCCAGAACACTCGAATACAAGAAGCGCTACTACTGCGATTTTCATTATGGCCTCTTTTACCAGAACACGCGCCCACTGTGGCGTGCGAGCATTCTCACCTTCGGGGTCCTGATTGCTATGATGCTCGGCCTCGCAATTGGCAGCCAGCTCGCCCCAGAACATCTGGGAGATGCAGTGCCACCAGGAACAGGAATACTGGTAGCCATACTGCCTGCACTAGTTTGGCTCATCGCCTTATACCGCGTTGGAGCACGTACACAATTCCACCTTTCGCCATTGCCGGTCACCATGTTTGTTCTGGGAGCACTTCTATCAGCCGCAGTCACGCGTCCCTTCTTGTACAACATTGTCAACCTCGATATCTGGCTCGGCCGTACAACAGTAAGCAATCGCTTTATGGGTGATATTTTACTGAATGGTTTCACGCACGCATTCACGTTATATGCCATTATCAGATATATCGCCTGGGACAGCCCTGCTTTTGCGCGTAGAACCGATGGTGTCATGCTTGCCTTCGCAGCCAGTTTGGGATATGCCACACTCCTCAATATTCTCTACGTCGTTGAGCTGGGAGGTATGACACTCTTGAACGGCGGGCTTAGGCTTATCACCCAGCTGTGCACCTTTCTCACAACCGGATTGATATTGGGATACTTTGTTGGATACAACCGATTTGAAGATATGCCGATTTACCATCTCAGCTTGGGACTGGCGATGGCCGCAACCGTAAATGGTTTTCTGCTCTATGCAGGGAGTGCGCTTAACAGCATTCGCCTCAGTCTGACACAAAGCGGATTCAGTCCCTGGCCAGGAATAGCCCTGAACATAGGCGTACTTATCCTGACTTTTTCAACGATTCGCGGCCTTATGCAAAGGCAAAATGCCCTGACACAGGCTAAGTTGGAGCAAATCGCATGAGCCAGGATATATGGGGAGTTGACCCAGAACCGACCGAAATCGATACAGGGCTCACACAAAATGATCGTTTTTCTGCTATTCTTGCAGTGGTGTTAACTGTGGCTGCCTTGGGATTGGGCCTCCTCATCAAGCAGCGCTCAAGCACAGATACCTGGCCCTACGAAAGCCGAGGAGCAGGTATTTCCGCCAACTATCCGGTAGGGTGGCTGGTTGATGAGCGAGGCAACTATGTGGTACGAATGCGAGATCCAAAAGCCCGGCCATTCAAGACCCAATACATCATCACTATTGTCCCCATGGGTGGGCAAACCTCAACCCGAAACGTCCTTGATGGCCTGACACTTCAAAGATCCACCGATCTACCTGCCTATCGCGTCTTGAGCGTTCAAGAAACGAACTCGGGTGGTGTCAATCTGACTGTGATGAATTTTGCCTTCGTTGATGCAGATCCCAACCCATTTATACAACGCTTACCAGTTGCTGTTCTGGGTATCGACATTCTCATCCGTGATGAGGATCGCGCCATCATCATCACCTACATGTCCGACAAGCAGGTTTTTGAGGAAAACCGTCCCTCCTTCGACCGCTTCTTGTCCAGCCTGCGATATTAGCCATGCATACAGTAGACGCCACAGAAGATATCAAACAACACACATCGATGAGAAAGACAAGGCTCAGAGTCCTGGTAGGATTGCTGCTCATATCACTGAGCCTAGCCCAAGCCTCCAAGGCCCAAGACGCCCAAGAGGACGAACCTACAGCCACCACAGCGGCTCGCCAAGCTACTGTTTTCCTAATGCAGACGTATGAACAAAGTGGATCGCAGGTTATATCATGCGTCGGAACAGGAACGTTGATCAGCTCAACAGGACTGATACTAACCAATGCCCACCTTGCAGAAGCCATTGGGCCCTGTCGAGGCGAGCGTATTGTCGTCGAGCTGCCAGTCCGGCTTGACGAACCCCCCGTACCCACCTACATCGCCAGGGTCGTTCAGAGCGACATTCAGCTCGATCTGGCCGTTCTTCAAATCGCTGGAGGTCTTGACGGCAGTCTTGTCGAGCCGGAAACGCTGAGTCTGCCCTACGTCACACTTGGCGATCCCTCCCAACTCGGCCCAGGAAAGATGTTAACCTATGTCGGCTACCCTGACATCGGCGCAACCAGCGTGACAGCCATAGAAAGGCTGATTTCAGGAGCCACCGTCGAAAAGGGCGGCGGACGCACAGCATGGTTACGTACAAATCCAGCTGTAGAAGGCAGCATGAGCGGTGGTGGGGCCTTCGATAGCAATGGGCGGCTGGTGGGCGTTGCTACCAGCGCACCTGCTACTGACGGACAGCTCCCAGGACCCTCTTGCCTCAGCATCCAGGACAACAACAATGACGGATTGATCACCGATCGAGACGCCTGTGTCCCCATTGGTGGAGCGATAACCACTGTACGTCCAATTACATTTGCCCTCCCTCTGATCGAAGCAGCCAGCAACAACTTCCAACTGGATAGAGCCAGCGGTTTTCAAGAGACTGCTCCGACTGTGCCGCCAGTACTCTACCGCCTTTTCTTCTCGCAAGGCATCAGTGATGTAGGTTTGCCCACGCGTATGGTTACGTCTTTGCCCAGTGGTATAACCGAGCTGTTCCTGTTTTTTGATTATGACAATATGCGACCTGGAACACCCTACGAGATACGGGTCACCAGCAATGGTATCGAAGTGCCCGAATTTAGCCTGGGCCCCTTGGCCTGGGGAGGTGGAAGAAGCGGCAGCTGGTACGTTGGGACCGAGAATAGACTCTGGCCAGATGGCCCGTACGAGTTCACCCTTCTTCTGAACGGTCAGGCCGTTGCAACAGCCGGTATCAGCGTTGGCGACGCGTCAACTGCCCCCACATTCAGCAACCTAGCATTTGGCATTCCAGATGGCCTTGGTGGTTTCCGGACATCCGGTATGCTATTCCCCGCTGAGACTAAACAGATAGACGCTCAGTTCAGTTTCAGCGATATGATCGATGACACAGACTGGACAGAAATCTGGTATCTTGATGGGCAGGAGGTCTTTCGCACAACCCGGCTGTGGGATAAGGGTCCCAACGGTCAAACTACCGTCAGCGCAGTGAACTACGAGGGCCTTCCATTGGGAACCTATCGCCTGGAGCTATTGATCGGCCAGCAGATGGCAGCAACTGCCGACATCATCCTGGCAGGGACCAGCAGCCAACAATCCGAGTCTGCTGTGTTCTCCAATCCGCGCATCGCTAACGACATCACGCGGGAAAATGAGCCTGCCGGCGTTACCGGCTCAGTTATGCCACTGGGCACCAACACGCTTTATGCATTCATGGATTGGGATTTAATGCCCAACGGGACTCAGTGGACATATCGCTGGTTCCTGGATGGACGGCTGGTCGCCAGCAGTACACAGGCCTGGAATAACGGCGGTGTTGGGGAGAACTTTTGGGTGAGTCTGTCCTCTGATCAAGCCCTCCCGGAAGGTTCATATGCCGTGGAAGTGCTGGTGGAAAACCGACCGATGTTCTCCAAAGATGTGTCCATTGGAAGCGGTACGCGCCCCGTAAGCGGCGAGCAACAGGGCAGCGAGACGGTTGAGATATCGGGCACGGTGATAGATGCATTGACAGGGAAGGGAATTCCTGGTGCGCTCATCGCTGTCTTGGACGTCAAACTCGAATCGCCTGACTTCACCTATGACGAAGCGGAGATCTACAGCCAAGCCATATCCGATCAAGAAGGTCATTTCGCACTTTCAAGAGCACTGCCGCGAGGCAACTATTACACCGTCTTTGTGTTCGCCGACGGCTATATCACTATTGTCGAAGACAACTTCACCATCCGGAGCACTCAGACCTCGCCTGTGGAAATCAGGATCGAGATGGTGCGTCCATAGTGATCCGCGGCAGTAAAACCTCAATTACAAGCTTGCTTACCCCCAGATTGGTTTTCCGCCTCCAACCAACACCGGACGACGCCCAACACCATATCAGGCGATTCGCGTTCCAGATCAAACCACACCATGCGCGGATCTTCAAGGCGAAACCAGTTATACTGCTTGCGGATGAACACTCGGGTGTCATGTTTGATGCGGGCAACAGCGTCATCAAGCGAACATTCCCCGCGTAGATAGGCACCGATCTCCGAATATCCCAGGCTACTCATCGACGGCAGATCCCAGCCATAACCTGCCTTGACAAGCCGCTCCACCTCCTCGACCAGCCCACAATCAATCATCTGCTCAATGCGCGCATCGACGCGCTGGTAAAGTGATTGGCGATCCCGTGTCAGACCGATCTGAAGTATGCGATATGGCCGAGGTCGACGAGTCTGGAGAACTGAAATCGGCTGCCCGCTGATCAGATATACTTCAAGCGCCCTTACAACCCGGCGCACATTCCGCCAGTCGATAGACTGACCGGCGGCGGGGTCAACCTTGGCAAGCCAGGCATGAAGTGCCGTCGCACCATAAATATCGGCGAAAGTCTCCAGGTCTGCTCGCAAGGCTGGATGAGGTGGAACATGGGGAATCCCCCATCCTTCTATGACAGCCTTGACATATTGTCCCGTCCCGCCAACCAGCAAAGGTAGTTTTCCTGCTGCAAGAATCTGGTCAATTGCAGCGTAAGCACCAGCCTGGAAATCAGCCAGGCTCAACCAGACATCAGGGTTGATGATATCGACAAGGTGGTGTCTCACCTGTATAAGTTCTTCTTGTGCAGGTTTTGCCGTGCCGATGTCCATCCCTTTGTAGACCTGGCGCGAATCGGCAGACACAATCTCACCACCTAATGCACGTGCGATGTGTATCCCGACGGCAGTCTTGCCGACAGCCGTTGGACCGGCAATAAGCACAAGGGGAGGATGCTGCTCACTCATCTTGTGCCCACACCGCATCCCGATAGATTGCCAATCGACGTACCTTACCTGTCTTCCCTAACTCAATGGCTACCACGTCAACACGCCAGGCGACATCTTCAAGCTCATGCTCTGCCAGATAAGCCAAACCAACGCGCAGCACTCGCGAACGCTTGACATCAGTCACGCCCTCTTCCGGTGTGCCATGTCCGGTTCCTTGCCGTGTCTTGACTTCAACAAAAACCCATTCGCCATCCTGCCGTGCCACCACATCGATCTCACCGATCTGGCAGCGCCAGTTCTGCTCAACAATCTCATAACCATGCGCACACAATGCTTGCACGGCGAGATCTTCGCCATACTTACCAACTTCAGTTGACGACGCTTTCTCCGCCATCGCTCAACACCCTCGATTGCTTAGCCCCACAGCGTATGCTAGAATGATCCTATTCGATCGAGTCGATCATAACACATCGTCTGAAATGCGAGGGAGACAATGCCCATACCCTCTATACTCAAGCACACTAACATCTTCAGTAACCTGGATGAAGCACAGATCGAAGCGCTTACGTCGATATCGGACCTTCTGGAATGCAGCATCGGCGATGTCATCTTCGAGGAAGGATCGGCTAGCGATGAGCTGTATGTCATCATGAGCGGCGCAATTGACATTCAAGTCGATCCGCCTCCTGTTGGATACACCCTGAAAGGCAACGTCAGGCCAATCAAACTCACTACCCTGCGGAGAACGCAATCCTTTGGCGAAATGGCACTGGTCGGAAAAGGCATCCGTTCGGCCTCTGCTCGATGTGCCCAGCACGACACGGTACTGGTTGTCATTCCCCGCCAGAAGCTGATGGAGCTCTGCGAAGCAGATCCAAAGTTGGGTTACAAAATCATGCACAACCTGGCTGCCGATCTGGCCACAAAGATCCGCAGAACCGATCGCCTAATTCAGGAACGTGTAAGCTGGTCCGGCATCAAGTGATCTGGGAGTGTTGATCCCCCTACCCCACTTAAACCTCCCCAGAGATCCTGACGAACCAACCATCCTCAGTATGATCAGCCTGAAACCGTGAGGACACATGCAAGCAGAACTCATCTCGATCGGCACTGAGCTTCTACTCGGAGAGATCACCGACACCAATGCTACAACGATCGCCCAAGCACTGACCAGGATCGGTCTTGACCTGATTTTCCGAACAACCGTTGGCGACAACGAGCAGCGAATCACCCAGGTCATCGATCTTGCTCTAGCTCGTGTTGACGTTGTCATTACCTCGGGAGGGCTCGGACCGACCGTCGATGACGTGACCCGGGAAGCAGTCGCCCAGGCCACTGGCCGCCCGCTTGTCTTTCATCCCACCCTGCTCGATCAAATCGCCGATCGGTTCAGGCGCTTCGACATCGAGATGAGTGATAACAACAAACGCCAGGCTCACGTACCTCAAGGCGCGATTCCCATCGAAAACCCGGTCGGTACAGCACCCATCTTCATCCTGAAGACCGACCGGGGAGTCGTGATGACACTCCCTGGTGTCCCCCGTGAGATGAAATACTTACTGGAGAATGCCCTCATCCCTTGGCTCAAGGATTACCTTGGCGAAGCCGCGACCATCCAAAGCCTGATACTCCGCACAGTAGGTATCGGTGAAAGCCAGATCGACACCCGGATCGCCGATCTCATGACCGGCACCAACCCAACCGTCGGGCTGGCTGCTCATTCCGGCCAGACTGATATCCGCATCACTGCCAAAGCCAAGAACGAGGCAGAAGCACAAGAACTCATCCAACCTATTGAAAGAGAACTGCGGCGAAGACTTGGAAGCTGGATTTACACTACGGGTACACAACCCATCGAGGAAACTGTTTACCGGATACTGCGGGAGCAGCAGGTATCCATCAGCAGCATAGAGGCCGGCACAGATGGTTTGCTAAGCCAACGTCTGCACGCCGGTGCTGGAGAGATATCGGACATCCTGACCCATAACCAGATATGTGAAACCATTGAGGATTTAGGGGCCCTGATAGGGAGCCCAGAGCGAGATATACAAACTCTAGCCAAGATCGCTGCCCAACATATACGCGCCAATCGCCCTGGAACCTATGGATTGGCCGCCATCATTCGCGAGACCGGAGAAGGGCTCACCGAAGCAGGGGTGGCTGTTGCCACCGAAAACATATGCCGTTCACGCATCTTCTCGTGGACGGCTGAACGCGCCGACGCACCAACCTGGGTGACAACACACTGCCTGGCTTTGCTGTGGCAGATGCTGCTAAAAAGCAGCGCAGTCCCAGAGGAATAGTCAACCTAGCTACTCAGGGAACATTCATCCCTGTATGAATACGCACCTCTCAGCGCTGTGCTCAAGTATGCAAGTTACCAAACAGGCAATGTAGTTGGTTGGAGATACAAAACTCAACTACCATCAGCTACATGCCATATGCTATCAGCTACCCTTCATCCAGCTTAAGCAGCGTCATGAAAGCTTCCTGCGGCAGTTCAACCTGGCCGACCATCTTCATGCGCTTCTTACCTTTCTTTTGCTTTTCGAGCAGCTTACGCTTACGGGTAATGTCGCCGCCATAGCACTTGGCCAGCACATCCTTGCGCAGCGCCTTCACATTGGCCCGGCTGATGACTTTCTTCCCCATGGCCGCCTGGATAGGAACCTCGAACTGCTGCCTGGGAATGGCTTCTTTCAGCTTTGAGACAAGCGCCTGCCCTTTATGATAGGCCGCATCCTGGTGGACAATCAGCGCCAGCGCATCAACCGGCTGATGGTTGATCAGAATATCGAGCTTGGCCAGATTGCCCGTGCGATACCCCTCAAAATGATAATCCAGCGACGCATACCCCCGCGATATCGATTTGAGACGGTCATAAAAATCAACGATTAACTCGGCCAGTGGAATGGTGTAGTTGAGCATCACCCGGCGCGGATCGAGATATTCGGTTGACACATACTCGCCGCGTCTCTTGGTAACCAGGTCCATGATGGGGCCGATATAATCGGTAGGCGTGAAAATCTGAATGCGCATCCACGGCTCGCGAATCTCCTCGATCTCAGCCTCGTCAGGGAGCTGCGCCGGGCTGTCGATCACCCTGACCTCGCCCGTGTTACGCATCTCGATTTCGTACTCGACGCTGGGAGCCGTCGCGATAATGTCCAGGTCGTACTCGCGTTCCAGACGCTCCTGGATGATATCCATGTGGAACAACCCCAGAAAACCACAGCGGAAGCCAAAATTGAGCGCCTGTGATGTTTCCGGCTCGAAGACTAGCGAAGCATCATTGAGCTGCAATTTATCCAGCGCGTCCCTCAGCAGATCATAATCTTCATTTTCGGTCGGATATAATCCCGCAAAGACCATCGGCTTGACCGCTACATAGCCGGGCAAAGCCTCAGCAGCAGCCCTGGAACGAACGGTGATGGTATCGCCCACCCGCGCATCGCGCACCGTCTTGAGGCCCGTTGCGACATACCCCACCTCCCCAGCTTCGAGCCTGCCACTCGGCTTCATATTCGGTGAGAAAATGCCGATTTCGATGGGCTCAGCAATGGCACCGGTTGCCATCATCAGCAACGGCTCGCTCATATCCAACACACCTTCAACGACGCGCACATAAGCAATCACGCCCTTGTAAGAGTCGTAATGGCTATCGAAAACCAGAGCACGCAAGGGCAGCGTGACATCTCCCTTCGGCGGCGGAACGCGCTCAACCACAGCCTCAAGCACAGCCTCCACATTGACGCCCGTCTTGGCCGATATCTGGATGACATCTGCAGCGTCGATGCCCAACAACTCCTCGATTTCCTCAGCCACCTCGTCGGGACGTGCCGCAGGCAGATCGATCTTGTTGACGACCGGAATGATTTCTAGATCGGCGTCCAACGCCAAAAACAGATTGGCCAAGGTTTGCGCTTCGATGCCCTGTGTGGCGTCAACGACCAGCACGGCACCCTCGCAAGCCTGCAAGGCCCGCGACACTTCGTAGGAGAAATCAACATGCCCGGGCGTATCAATCAGATTTATCTCGTAGCCATGGCCGTTCTGTGTCGTGTAATTCATACGCACTGCACTGGCCTTGATAGTTACACCGCGCTCGCGCTCAAGATCCATCGCATCGAGCACCTGCTCGGTCATCTCACGAGCCGAAACCGTTCCAGTAAGCTCCAAAAGACGGTCGGCTAATGTGCTCTTGCCGTGATCGATGTGAGCAATGATGCAGAAGTTTCTGATATCAGTTCTTTCCATGTTTCTACTCAAAGATTAGCCAGATTGGTTAAACACTTATTGTTATCCATCAAACATTCGCAAGGGATTGTACCAGGGTTGGGAGTTGGGGGACAGGGAATCAAGTTATTGTGTGATTGACGATTGCTGATTGACGATTGAAAAACAGATTGTTGCAACGACCAGGCAATTATCCAATCGTTACCTGTCTTGTTGTCCAGTACATCCACGCTGCCGGGCTG
>JAFGMS010000204.1 GCA_016927375.1 Anaerolineae bacterium | reverse complement strand
GTTTGTGTCACCGCCAGGCTGTCTTGATGTCAAATCGTTCCACAAATAACTTCATCTCGCATCACAATCCCGTGAACCATCCCAAAAGTCGCGCAACCAAACTACTTCGGGCAGGCCGCCAGGAGTTCGGATGGAAGATGTTGAGATGCTGATTGGGGCTATTCCTGCTGATTGGCCAACAGAAACACCTCTGCGTGGCAGTGGTGACACTGTACAGTACCCTTCCCGGCCATTTTGAGTGTACCGCCGCAATGGGGACAGCGTTCTTTCTCGCGCAGGGTCTCGGCATCGGCGGAATAGAGCACACCTTTATCCCAGTTGATGTAACCTGTGAACTTGCCATCCTTAACCAGGGCATAGATCCAGGTCTTGAGCAGGCCCACCGGAGCATCCAGCTCGATGGCTGCACTCTCAAGCTGAACTTCCCCTTGTGCTGCGATCATTCCCAGAAGCTGCGATTTCTTTTCGGCGAACCTGGCTTTGGTATAGAAGCGTTTATGCTCGACTTCCCGAACCCCCTGGATTTTTCCCTCTTCCATCAACGTGCGGAGGATCTGGTCAACCTCATCCTCTGAACATCTGAGTGCTTTGCCAAGCTCGGTGTAGGTAACGATACCCTTTGAGCCGATCATATCAATGGCCAGTTGTTCTCTTTCTTCCTTCCTGGCACTCTGCATTTCCTCCTGCAAGCGCGTTAGTGCATGGAATGACGGTATTGCCAAGATGAGCAACACCGGCAGCGAGCAGCAGGCTGTAGTGGCAAGCATAGTGTCTGGGTCTTCTATCTCCTCCATAAATAAATCGGCGATTCCTACGGCTCCACAGGCCATTGCCATTACGAAGACGGCTCCACACCCCAACACCAGCCTGGGGGCGGCGCGTTTCTCGATCCAGGCGCCTATCTCGATGATCAAGGCTGAGAAGCTGAAGAAAAACATCCCCATGGGGAAAAGTGTTTCGCGTATGAAGTTCTCCGGTTGCGCCAACCCATACAGAACCGAAATGATAATGCCGGCAATGGCGATTATTATCGCCAGTACAACCGCTACCAAAGGATAACCGGTTGGGACAAAGGTTTTGAGAAGTGATATTCTTTTCATCTGGTGTACCTATATACTCAGTAAAGATGCTCTCACTTCCCAAATTGTACTTATCGAGCCATATGGGGCAATGTGAGCCCCGGAGACATTATCACATGGCCTTAGTGAGAGCCAGCTATCGCTTGTTTAGAGGGCCTGTCCCCTTTAGCAGTTTCTCCCGGCGGCGCAGTATCTTCAATTGGTTCTGAATTGCGTCCAGCATGTTGGCCAAGTTGACGACCTTGATAGCTGTACGATGGTTGTTGATGGTTTCTGTGTTTGTGTAGTCTGTTTTTGATGGGTTCATCTCACCTTCCTCTCCCCTCTCCGAATAGTATCATTTTCTCCGGATTATGGCCTAACCAGAATCGCAGAAACGCGTAGGATTTTCGTACTATTCTGATGCTGCACAGCAGCTCTTGGGACGTAAAGGCTCTGGTCTGGTATCATATCTGTATTCGACTATTCTAAGGAGAACGCGAATGACGACCCCCGCCCAATCATCTGAAGCACCCACCAATCGTGGTGGGCTGCGCGGCCTGCCTCGCAATGTGTGGGCCTTGACACTCACCAGCCTGTTTACCGATATATCCAGCGATATGATCGTCAACCTGATACCGCTCTTTCTGGCCAATGTGCTGGGAGCCAAGACCGGCGTCATTGGGCTCATCGAGGGTATTGCCGAGAGCACGGCCAGCCTGCTCAAAGTATTCTCAGGCTGGCTCTCCGACAGGATCGGCAAGCGCAAGGGGCTGACCGTCGCCGGATACAGCATCTCGACGATTGCCAAACCGTTCCTGTACTTTGCCGGTTCCTGGTGGTGGGTGCTGATCGTCCGCTTTGCCGACCGGGTAGGGAAGGGCGTGCGTACTGCCCCACGCGACGCATTGGTGGCCGGCAGCGTCGATGAGGAAAACCGGGGCCTGGCTTTCGGTCTGCACCGGGCCGGTGATACCGCTGGTGCGATGATTGGAATGCTCATTGCGCTGGGTGTCGTATGGGCCACCCAGGCCGGCTCGCTGACACTGGGACGGGTGACCTTCCAGCGGTTGGTGCTGCTCAGCATTATCCCGGCAGTTCTGGCTGTGCTGGTATTGGCATTTGGCGCCCGTGAAGTACCTGTCAAAGAGGGTGAGACATCTGAGCCGCTGCGGCTTTCGCTGCGCGGCTTCGACCGGCGCTTCCGGTACTTCACAATGGTTATTTTCCTGTTCACGCTGGGCAACTCCGCCGATGCTTTTCTGATCTTACGAGCGCAAGAGCGAGGCTTGAACGTGGTAGGCACGCTGGGGATGCTGGCAACCTTCAACCTAATTTATGCGGCGATCTCCGGCCCGGCAGGAGCACTCTCTGACAGAATTGGACGGCGCAAGCTGATCATCGGCGGGTGGTTGGCGTATGGGCTGCTCTACCTGGGCTTCGCTTTCTCATCGACAGCCTGGCAGATCTGGCTGCTGTATGGGCTGTATGGCATCTACTATGGTGTGGTCGAAGGGGTAGCCAAGGCCTATGTGGCCGATATCGTGTCGCCGCAGCAGCGAGGTACGGCTTATGGGATCTACAATGCCGTGATCGGGATTGCCGCGCTGCCGGCCAGCCTGATCGCCGGGCTGCTGTGGCAGGGCGCAGGCGGCTGGCAAGGCTTCGGCCCGCAGGCGCCATTCCTGTTCGGTGCAGCACTGGCACTTGTCGCCGTGGTGTTGTTTGTGGTAGAACCGTTTCTTGCTGGGAAGATGGCGCGACGGTAGATAAAATATCGTCCTTCAGCAATCTGCCAGTAGTTGGGCTTCGTTGTATAGTCCTTTTCGATAATGAAGTAATGTGATGACCAAGCCACTTGCCGTCCAAGCCAAAATCAATTTACCAGCAGCCGTCAAGGAGACCTTTGCTGCTCTCAAATACCCTAACTATCGATTGTGGTTCTTTGGCCGGTTGATCTCCCTGTTCGGGACATGGATGGAGGTGACTGCCCAGGGCTACCTGGTCTTCGAGTTAACGGATTCCCCTGCCTTTCTGGGATACGTCGATTTCATCAATGGAATTCCTTCCTGGCTGATGTTGTACGCCGGTGTGGTCGCCGACCGCATTTCGCGCCGGACAATAATGCTCATCACTCAGACTGTCATGATGTGTCTGTCCTTCATCCTGGCGGCGCTCACCTTCCTCGACCTGGTGCAGCCCTGGCACATCTTGCTGCTGACTTTTGGCCTGGGGGTGGCCAACGCCTTCGATGCGCCGGCGCGGATAGCCATGACACCGGAGCTGGTAGATCGGAAAGACCTGACCAATGCCATTGCGCTCAACGCAGCCATGTTCAATTTGGCCATCATAGCCGGGCCTGCCATTGGTGGGTTTGTCTATGAGGCTGTTGGCCCTGGCTGGTGTTTTACCATCAACGGGATCTCGTTTACCTCGATGATCGTCGCGCTGCTCATGATGCGCCTGCCGGCAAAGCCGCCTGTTTTCAGGGGAGGGCTCACCGTGGGGCGAGCTGAGAGAGGGCATTCGATATGCCTGGTCTCATCCGAACATTCGGGCGCTGATCGTCACAGTGGGGATTGCCGGAGCGCTGGGAGTTTCGGTGGTCTCTCTGCTCCCCGCCTGGGCGGTTAACGTTCTGAAAGGGGATGCAGTTACCTCGGGATTGCTCGCTGCGGCACGTGGGGTGGGAGCGGTAATTGGAGCTTTGCTGTTGGCCTCACTGGCTCACTACAAGGCTAGAGGCAAGATTTTAACGATCGGCACATTCGTTTTTCCGATGGCGCTTCTGGTGTTTGCCTTCATGCGCTGGCTGCCGCTCTCGATGGTCCTGTTGGCCGGTCTGGGGTTGGCGACCATCCTGGTGTTGAACGTAGCCAGCGCGCTGATGCAGTCGCTGGTGGCAGAGGAGGTGCGTGGGCGAGTGATGAGCCTCTATGCAATGCTCTTCTTTGTGAGCAGGCCAGTTGGCTCGCTGCTGCTTGGTTGGGCGGCGCAAGGAATCGGCGAGCCTCCGGCGGTTATCATCAACGCGGTGCTTGCCCTGGTGGTTGCGGCGCTGGTATGGCTATTCATCCCCCGGATGCGAGCATTGGAATGACGATTGGTCGATTGTCCAATTGAGTGACTGAAACGCTTCCTCGTAAGGATTTGCTATGCCCCACATGAGCCAACCTGAAACGGGCCCGCGCTCCGAAGTCCGTCTGTCCCGAACTACCGTATTTACCTTCATGACTGCTGCCTATGCTACTATAGCGGCGGTCTATGTTGTGGCGCTGTTCGCCGAGGCCGAGCTGCGCCAACCTTCAGTCTGGATTCCCGTGAAAACGGGAGTCCATAAGCGCGCCAAGTGGATTCCCGCTTTCGCGGGAATGACAGGTAGCACGCGAGAATAGCGTGGTTAATAGGTGAGGGATGCTGAACCTCACCCCCTGCAACGGTGGCTGATAGCTATGCCGGCGACGTCCCCCTCTCCGCCGGGCGGCAGAGGGAGGCAACGTAGGGTCTCTATGCCGTTGGCTGTTGTGATGTTGGCAGCCTGGCCACTACCCCTCTCCGCCGGGCGGAGAGGGGACGAGATCGCCTACCGAGCTGCTACGCTTCTCAGGGGTGAGGTTGTGAGCGCCAAATCAGGTTTGGCCGGCTTGTCCACGGTATTTCCGGGTGCTACCGAATGACAGTAGCCGTAGCGAAAAGGATGATATTGGGCTTAAGTTGACACCTATGGAAGCCGGGGTTTTTGCTTGTTGAATAGGCTGTTTTGACAGCGAAAGCGGCATCAACACTTGCCGTTCTTGCAGGAGGAAAAACGCAGCTTCTTTTGGGTGTTCCCGTGTTTACCATGAAATTTGACATTCCTATCGAGGATGCAGCAGTCCAAGCTCACGGGCCCGCAAAGCGGCCTCGGTGCGGTCCTGCACACCCAATTTATCAAGGATGGCTGAGATATAGTTCTTAACCGTGCCCTCTGCCAGGAAGAGTTGGCCGGCGATCTGGCGGTTAGTGGCGCCAGTGGCCAGCAGACGCAAAATTTCCCCTTCGCGCTCAGACAGCGGTTCGGGGAGATGGTCGAGGGTCGAGCGGGTGGGTTCAGCCAGGCGTGAGAACTCGGCCAGAACTTTGCGGGCCACCGAAGGCTCAATCAGCGCCCCACCGGTGGCAACTGTGCGGATGGCTTCGGCCAGCTCATGGCCCGAGACGTCCTTGAGCATGTAGCCAAGTGCTCCGGCTCTCAGCCCATCGAACACGTACGCGTCGTCATCGAAGGTAGTCAAGATGATCACCCGCGCCTCGGGCCAGCGCTGGCGCAGCCGGTGTGTAGCCTCCACTCCATCAAGGCGGGGCATGCGAATATCCATCAGCACAACGTCCGGCTGGAACGCTTCATACTGCTCGATGGCGACCTGGCCATCCTCAGCCTCAGCCACGATCTCCAGGTCGCGTTCCAGCTCCAGGATGGTGCGTAAGCCTTCACGCATCAGGCGCTGGTCATCGACAATCATGAGACGGATCGGTTCCATGGGCTAATCTTCCTGAATGGGGATCTGGATCGACAAGATGGTGCCACCGCCCGGCCGGTCCACAAGGGTGATGGTGCCTTCCAGCCGAGCCGCCCGCTCGCGCAGGCCGCGCAGACCAAAGCCTCTGCTGGGGTCACCCACTGTCAGCCCGCAGCCATCATCGATTACCTGCAGGCAAATCCGACTGGGCGAGCATTCCAGACGCAGCCAGGCCTGGTGAGCGGCGGCGTGGCGCTGGATGTTGGTGAGCCCCTCCTGTGCGGTGCGGTAAAGGGCCAACTGCTGGCTAGAAGTTACCTCGCAGCCACCTGCAGGCAGCTCCAGGTGGACCGGCAGGCCAGTCGCTTCCTGGAAGCCGGTGGCCAGGCGGTGCAGCGCCTGTGGCAGTAAAAGCTCGATCTCGACGGGATCACGCAGCCGCCCAACGATGTGCCGCAGATCTTGCAGCGCCTCCCGCACCTGCTGGCGGCTGGCACCGATCATCGAAACAGCTCGCTCGGGCTCGCTGGGTACCAGGCGCTGAGCTCCTTCCAACTGGACGGACGCGGTCGTCAAGCGGTGGCCGATGGTATCGTGCACCTCTCGTGCCAACCGGTTACGCTCTTCGACGACCGTCAGCGTCTCGACCCGTGCAGCATATGCTTCGAGCTGGCGATTCTTGGCCTGTAGCTCGCCCAGCAGCAGGGCGTTTTGGCGTTGGGTGAGACGCGCCTGGGTGAGTGCATTAGTGAGGATACCGAAGAAGAGATAACCGCCCGCATAAGTGGCCATCGCCTGCAGCCCGCCGCTTGGGCCCTCTTGCTGGAAGACAAACCAGCCGGTGAGCAGGGTGAAGCTTCCCAGCCATAGGATGCCGGGGCGCAGCGGGTTGTAAAGCATGACGGTCACACTCAAGATAAAAAACAGGACGATAAATGAAAAGCCCGCCTGGGTGGTTTCGACCAGCGCGATCACCAGCCCGGTTTGCAGGGCGATGACCAGGTTCGCCAAGTGCTGGCTTTTCGAGGAGCCATCCTGTTGGGGCAAGCGGCTGTGTAGAAAGCCGAAACTCGCCAAGAGACCCAAGGCCAGCCAGCGAAGGAGGATGCGATCGATCTCCCACAAACCGGCGGCAGTGACTCCGGCCAGGGCGAGATAGGCGACAATCGATAACCGGTCGAGACGAGAGAAGCGCTGCATAGACCCATTAAACCACAAAAGTGCAACTAGGTGATAGTCTGTGCTGCGCACAGTTGGTGCTTTGCACAATCTCCACCTGGTTGCATGATTTTCCGGACTATAAACGATTTTAGCGAAACTACAGTTCGGTATCGTTGCCCGTGGCGAGTAATTCATTGCGTCTGCGCCAGAACACCCAACCTACGATAACACCAGCCAAAGCCAGCATTACGCCAAACTCCGATATGAAATATTGGGTTAGCCCAGTGTCGATAATCATTGGATCAAGTTCTTGGATAAACTCATTATGCGCAGCATGAAAGATAATCACTGTCCATAAACTGCCCGATTTCAAGCGCAACCAGTTCATGGCCATGTTTACTCCCATTGCCAGGACACTAAAGCAGATTAGACTATACCAAACTGGTGTTGAGTTGGTATTGTAGTTCATGAAAATAAGAATGGGATAATGGCACAGAGTCCAAACCACGCCAACGATCATAGATGCTTGTGTGAAACTCATTATTCTGGCAAGTTGCGGTAAGAGAAAACCTCTCCAACCGATTTCCTCACCCACAACAATGACACAGTTAATCATGACATTCAAAGTAGCAAATTGGAGGATATCTACTATATTAAGTTTATTTGTAATCTCTGTATTGAGCTTTCCCAATCCTAACAACAATATCAAACTATATGAGATTAGCACGTATATCATCGGTACGACGTAGCCCAATATCTGATAGCGGGTCTTTCCCCATTTCCATCCAAACCCCCGCAGGTTCCTGGCGTAAATGAATCGTACCAGCAATGCTGCAAATGCTGGAGAGAACATTAGCCCTAATGCATAGAGACCGTTTTGGGCCATTAGCCCCCCGCCGGTAATTATTAAGGTATTGAAGACCACGCTCAGAACAGCAAGAATGACCAAAAACGTGATTATTTCTCTACGAATGTTATACGATTTTGTTTTCCTTGCTTGAAGTAGACTATCCATCCATGTCTCTTTTCATCGCGGCATTTTCGCCGCAGCAGTCAAGCGTGTAGGCTTGCTACCGGTGCCTTTTTGTACGCCTCTCTGCCGCTTCAAGACTGACATCTTGCCTAATCCTATCTTAACGCGCATTTCGCCCACTTGGAGGTATCACGCGAGAATAGCGTGGTCGGTGAAATGCGGTGCTCTCACCCCATCCCGACGACTAAAGTCATAGACTTTAGTCGACACCCCCTCTCCCTGCTGGCGGGGAGAGGGGGTGGGTGTGGGGTGAACGGCACGACCACGCTATTTCCGGGTGCTACCCACTTGGAAAATGGGCAAGAAAAGACGAAACTCCAGGACTATATTTAGACGGCCACTGGAGTTTCAGCAGCGGGCGTCTCGGGCGCCCGGCGGCTCTGGATGACCACCAGGATGATGGCGCCCAGGCCGGCGAGGATAACCAGGAACTGCAGCAGGCCGCCAGCGAATGGCACTGCCAAGAGCAGACCCAGGATGACCAGGCCAATCAGCAGTGAAACGTAGATGTTGCCACGCCACTCCGGGCTGATGCGGCCGAGGATCCAGCGCCCACCCAGATAGGCCACAATTGCCTGGCACAGGTAGCTCAGAACAAACAGGATGACGACGAAAGCCAGGCCGAGGGCAGGGAAACCAGCCAGCAGGGTCAGGCCCGTCAGGCCGCCCAGGCTCAGCAGCCCGAAGACCACCGCGACCACGATGACCACGCCAAACGCCACAACCCAGACTACCGGAGCAGCAACCAGGCCGACCAGACCAATACCCAGGCTGGGCAGCGGGCGTGCCAGCAGCTTCTCAGCAGGGCCAGTGATCCAGCGGGGGGCCAGCCAGGCGACGAGCAGGCCAACCAACAGCAGAGCTATCAGGCGACGCAGCGCATCGAAGACATAAGACGAGGTGCTGTTCTGCTGGGCCAGCTCCCGGGAGAGCTGTTCATCCTGCGGTGGCAGGGTATGCTTAACATCGTTCGATACGCTGTTAGCCACATCGACTTCTTGATCGCTGACGTACTCGAACTGGCCGGCTACATGTGCGTCGGAGCCAAAGGTCAGGCCGGCAGGGATCGAGGGCATGGACGGCGTGTCCGGACCATAGTAGGTGGGGGAATAGCTTCTGCCCGAGGTGTCAACGGCGACATTGGCATTCCGGCCCACTGTGCCTTCCAGGCGCAGACGGCCGCTGCCCACCAACAAGTCGTTGGTGATGTCCCCGGAGACCAGGCCCTGACCGCCGCCGATGAGCAGCGAGCCGCCAATCTGGCTGCCCGACTGGCTCTCGACGCCGGCGCCCATCGCATAAGCATTGTGAGTGATCTGCGCTTCGGGTCCAATCGTCACGACGGCGCCCGCGGCAAACACATCATGGCCTACCTCACCATTCACCGTGACGTCCGAGCCGCCCGCGATCACGCTGCCGGTGACCTTGCCGTTGATGATCACAGTCTGGCCCATGGCGACCAGGTCGCCGTTGATCGTGCCATCCATGATCAGTTCCTCTGCTCCCACGAACAGATCGTCATCGATGACTTCATCCGCGCCGATCACGACTCTCTCGCCGCTGCGGTCTTCGTAAGCCGATGCCACAGGGACGGAGATGAACAGGGCCAGCAGGAACAGGCCAAGCAGGGTAATAATACGAGTTTTGCGATTCATTTTGACCTCCAAAATGTGTTACAGACAGAACTTTCGACCGAATTGATCGTGACCCTATCTTATGGGAGACCCGGTCACATCACACAGTGCCGGAGGTCACGTCGATGGTCATATGACCATCCTTCTGAGCCACTTCCACCCCCGATCTCCATGCCCATTGGAGCATGTAACCACCTCCGTCCAATACCTGGCCGCACTGAGCGCTTCGGCGGAACTGTTTTTTTCCTCTGTCAGACATAGGAAAACGCACCCAGAAAAAGCTTTCTCACCGCAGAAAGACGACCGAAGGTGGTGGCAGAAAACGCAGAGCAACAACATAAGCCTTTTGTCAGCAATCCCTGCGGCAAATCTCCAAAGCGGGAATTGCTGTACTGAATGAATGCGGTGTGTTGACAGTATTCATTAACGTGCATACACTCTCATTAGACACTTTCAATATTCTCTTCTCGTTTTTGTTTCCAGTCATGACCATCAGCGCGAAGATCTGATGGCTTTTTTCTTTTTTACCATGATAAGGCTGTGCCATTACGGCTATCATGGAAAGGATCCAAAGTGAACAAAAAGCTGTATGTTGGTAACCTGAGCTACGATGCCACTGAGAGCGAAATCCGCGAGCTGTTCGCCACGGTTGGTGTTGTAGCCTCCGTATCCCTCTTGACCGACCGCGATACCGGTCGCCCCAAGGGGTTTGGCTTTGTCGAGATGGAGACTGCCGAAGCCGCTGAGGAGGCAGTCCGTACACTCAACGGCCGCATGCTCCATGATCGAGACCTCAAAGTTGATGAAGCTCGTCCACCGAGAGAGCGAGGCTCTAGAGAAGGTCGTGGAGGTGGCTATGGTCGGGGTGAGAGTGGAGGAGGCAGTCGCCGCTCTGACTCTGGCGGGCGAGAGAAAGGGCATGGCACTCCTCGTCGCTCCAGACGCTAGTACAGTTGGGCATAAGTTCATCGCCAGATTAAGGCAATCTTCCCAACTGTATAAAGTACTTTGCGTTGCACTTCTCGACTG
>JAFGMS010000203.1 GCA_016927375.1 Anaerolineae bacterium | reverse complement strand
TTGCTGTTTGACTAATTACCGATCACTATTTTCGGAGGAGTGGTCTATGAGCAAAAGCTCACCCAAGAGGATGAAAATAGCAGCAGCTTGTAAGTGGTTGTGGTGTATGGATTCCCGTTTTCGCGGGAATGACAGAATTGGCGAAGACCGGTTATGCTGAGGCTTGTGATAGCAGTAGACACATACTAAAGCACAAAGCTTTTAACTCGTTGCTCGGCACTCGTTACTCAGTACTATTTTCAAGGGAGACAGCGATGGACAAAGTCAGGTGGGGTATCCTCAGTACGGCAAATATCGGGCGGCAGCGGGTTATCCCGGCCATCCAGGGATCGCATAATGGTATAGTTGAGGCTATTGCCAGCCGGGGTATTGAGCGTGCGCAGAAAGCCGCTGCCGAGATGAGCATCCCCCGGGCTTACGGCAGTTATGAAGAGCTGCTGGCTGACCCGGATATCGATGCTATCTACAATCCCCTACCCAACCATATGCACGCAACTTGGAGCATCAAGGCCGCCGAGGCCGGGAAGGCTACACTGTGCGAAAAGCCGTTTGCCAGCGATGCCACCGAAGCACAGCAGATGGTGGACGTGTTCAAGAAGCGCAATATCTTACTGGCCGAGGCGTTCATGTACCGCTTTCACCCGCGCACCCGGCGCGTGAAACAGCTGGTGGATGAGGGCGTCGTCGGCAAGATCCAGATCATTCAGGCCTCATTCTCTTTCTTGATGACACCCGAGCGCCGCGCCAGTGACATCCGTTTGAAGAAAGAGATGGCAGGGGGCGCGCTGATGGATGTAGGCTGCTACTGTGTCAATGTGATCCGTTTGATGACCGGCGAGGAGCCTGAGCGCGCGACTGCTTCGGCGAAGTGGGCCGATAGCGGTGTGGATATGAACCTTGCTGGTACACTAGAATTCCCTTCCGGTGCCCTGGCACACTTCGGATGCGGCTTCGATGCCGTTTTCAACAGCAGTTACGAGATTCGCGGCGATGAGGGCCGCATCTTGGTGGAAACCGGATTTGTGGCCCCGCCGGATGGCGAGCAAGTCATCCACATCTGGCAAGGCGATGTACACGAGAAAATCACGATCCCGGGCGCGGATCACTATCAACTGATGGTGGAAGACTTCGCCGATGCGCTGCTCGATGGGCGGCCGCCGCGCTACGACCCGCAGGATGGAGTGAAAAACATGCGCGTGCTGGACCGGCTTTATGCATCGGCGCGGGTGTAGGGATAGGTCTTGTGCTTATCTCGGTAGGCAGCAACAAGCGTTGCCCCTTCTCAATATGGAGATGAAGGTTACCTGATGATCGAATACCAGTTTGGCGAATATACCATCAGCACCGATAAAACCAGGCTGAACAGGGATATAATCCAGGATTTCCTGAATAGCTCATCCTATTGGGCTCAAAATCGCCCGGCAGCGACTATTCAGGCTTCTATAAAGAACTCGCTCTGTTTTGGAGTGTACAAAGGCGAGCAGCAGATTGGCTTTGCGCGTGTGGTAACCGACTATGCTACCTTTGCCTGGTTGGCTGATGTCTTTGTCCTGGAGACGCATCGCGGACAGGGGCTTGGCAAGCAATTGGTAGAATGCATCATATCGTATCCCATGTTGGCGGACATAGGGATATTCTGTCTGGCCACGCGCGATGCACATGGGCTGTACCAGCAATATGGCGGTTTCGAGAAGCTGGAGGGTTCCGAGCTTTGGATGGTACGGCGGAATGCTACATAGCATCTTCCCGGAGGTTTTAAACCTCCGGGAAGGTCAAGCTTTAACCCAGTAACTCCCTCAATGCAGGTTCCAATCCGGGAAACAAGAAGGTGAAGCCCAGGTCGAGCAGGCGCTTGGGCAGCACGCGCTGACCATCCAGGACGATGGTTGATACCTCTCCAAATACCTGGCGAAAGATAAAAGCCGGTACAGGTAAAAGGGAAGGACGTCCCATGACACGACCTAATGCTCGGCTGAACTCGGCATTAGTGACGGGCTGGGGAGCGGTCAGGTTGAAAACGCCGCTGGCCGATCTGTTTTTCAGCAGCAGGCGTATAGCCCAGACTTCGTCTGCCAGGTGTATCCAGGACATCCACTGCCTGCCGCTGCCCAGCGGCCCTCCGGCAAAGTACCGGAAGGGGAGGGTCAGACGGGAAAGTACGCCTCCCTGTTTACTTAATACCAACCCGGTGCGGATAATCGTATAGCGCACACCCAAATCTTCCAGATCTGCCAAACTGTTTTCCCAGGCCACGCATACCTGTGCGGCAAAATCCTCGCCCGGCTCATCCTCCTCTGAGATCTCTTCGCTGCCGCGAGGGCCATAGTAACCAACGGCTGAAGCCTGGATGACAACAGCGGGCTTCGCGGAGGCTGCCTCGATAGCATCGAACACTGCTTTGGCGGCATTGAGCCGGCTGTCGATGATGAGCTGCTTACGCCCGGCGGTCCATCTCTCTGGGAAAAAGCCCTCGCCGGCCAGGTTAGCGCCAGCCAGATTGACGATGGCGCTGTCATCGTCGATGAGGTTGCCCCACCCGGTGGGTGTGCGGGCATCCCACTCAACGAGCTGTGCCCCCATTGGAAGGTTAGATGCTTTCTCAGGGGAACGACTGAGGATGATGGTCTCATGCCCATCGCGGACCAAGCTTTCAGCCAATGCCTGTCCGATAAGACCTGTTCCGCCGGTAATGATGACACGCATGATCTCTTCCTTTGATAGTACTGAGCGCCAAATGACAAAGCTTAAAAGCGCATCGATTGTCTTTTTATAAGAGGGCGGGCACCCTCCAATCACTTCCTTTAGTATACACAGTGCTGTAGGAGTTGGGCGACAGGTGAGCTAGAATCAACGTGACAGAGCTTCCAACTGGTGAAAGGGAACACAATGATCTTCCAGTATAGTCACGAGAAAGTGCTCAACGGAACCAAGACCCAGACAAGACGCATTGTGAATGCGGGAGAGAGTCTGGCATATCTTCCCTTCCAAAAGAGCGTTCCAGGCAGCCCTAATAACAAGATCGTCAGCGGCTTCGGGAGAATAAAGTGGCAGGTAGGCCGGACTTATGCCGTCCAACCTGGGCGTACTGAGAAGGCTGTCGGATACATAAAAGTTACGTCACATCCATCCGCCAGGAACAGCTGCAAGATGTCTCGGAAGCAGGGGCTCAGGCAGAGGGTTTCAACAATCGTCAGGACTTCCACAGAATGTGGAACAGCATTCACACAAAGCGTGGGCGGCGATGGGAAGACAACCCGCTCGTATGGGTTCTTGAGTTCGAGCTGGTGAGTTGAGGAATAGCACGGCAAGGCCAATCAAGGCGCTTGTCATGAGAGTTTGTCAATGAAAACCTCTTACCGTATACCCTTGATGCGCAGAGTGGATTGTATCCGGCTGTATGTGCCGAATTTGGATGCTGGTCTTGCATTCTACCGAGACCGGCTCGGGCATGAGCTCATCTGGCGCACTGAGCGTGCTGCCGGTCTGCGAATGCTGGACACCGACACCGAAATCGTGCTGCAAAGCGACGATGAAAAGCAAGAGATCGATTTCATGGTCGAGTCGGCAGATGTGGCTGCCGGGCAGTTTGAGCAGGCCGGCGGAAAGATCGTCGTGCCGGTGTTCGATATTCAGATCGGATGCTGCGTTGTCGTTGAGGCCCCATGGGGCAATCAGCTTGTTCTCCCGGATATGAGCACGGGACTACTTGCCACCGATGCAGACGGCAATGTCGTCGGCAACGTTTGGGTGCCCAGCCTATGTCGAGTCTAGGGGCCTGAAGATCGCCTAGCTCTTCTCCACTGTACCGAAAACCCAGTCCCAGATCGGCGAGCTGACTCCATAGCGGGCAGACGGGTCTTTGTAATGATGCTTCATGTGGTAGCGCTTAAGGTACTTGGCGTAGCCGGAATGCATCGGCAGGTGATGGGTGGCATAGTGGATCAAATCGTAGGTTAGATAACCGGTTACGAAACCGGCCATCAGCGGGTTGACCCATTGCGGAGCATTGAGCAAGATGGCCAGGATCAGGTAAAACAGCCCATAGAATAGCAAGGCCAGGGGGACACTCACTACGAATGGCATTACCAAGCGGGTCTTGTCTTGCGGTTGGGCATGGTGAATGCCGTGGAACAAAAAGAAGACGCGCTCCTGGCTTGGCGTGCGGGGTTGATAATGGAACAGAAAGCGGTGCAAAGTGTATTCGGCAAAGGTCCACAGGAACAAGCCAAGCGCAATCCCCATAGGGATGTGCCAGGGGAAGACCGAGCCGGGAGCTGCCAGAATGCTGGAAGCCAGCAGAACGATGATCACAGGTACCCACAGCAGCCCAACAGCTACTGGGCTGATGTGAGTGAAGAACTCCAGAAAGTCGGACTCAAACAGGCGGATAGACTCAGAATTGGGATCGGTATCGATGGGCAGATGGCTCAAGGTGTCCTCCATGTGTAGATAGTGCTCACTTTTATTGTACCGGGGCGCCATCGTCGGATGCCATAATTCGGGCACGCTGGGTATGGCGTTTTAAGAATAACCATGCGTGATAGCGAGGCTCGCCGGGCAGCCTTGAAACTTAACGGAGCAAGCGAAGGTAAAGCGAAAAGGGGACGGGAAAGTGGGCCGCAATACGCTTCCTTGAAAAAACCATAGCATAGGGGGAACGAGACACGAGAGGCAAATGCTTACTGCCCACGCAGAAGAGTCAGACGGCACTTTGAAGGGAAGTAGGTCTGGCCGGGGTGACAACCTCCCAGAAGCAACCTCGGCCAACCTACCCAGAATGAGCCCCCGGCTAACTGGCATCAGCATGAAGGCTCATTGGCCAGTATAGCACAGAGTGGGCGGAAGAAAGAAGAAAGCCGGTTGAATAAAGTTTCAGGTCAATGATGTTTACCCCGCTGGTGCCAAGTTGTTCGGCGCAAGTCACAGTTGGTAGTACACAATGCGATGTGCTCGCTGCACCATTTTGAAAGCCCCGGCCAGCTTATAAGCCATACGATAACCAAAGCGGAGCCGGGCCAGGTCGGGATCGTTCGTAAAATACCACTCCTCAAGCAAGCGGAAATCGGGCGCCCAGGTTTCCAGTTCGCGAGGATCATCGATGCCCCAACCCAGAGTTGCCCCTGTCCGATGCAGCGATGGATGGCCGGTAGCTGAACGTGCAGTCAGCCGGCTAAAGACATCGGCGATTAGCCGGCAGCCGGGGAATGTCTCGTGTAACCGGAGAATCAGCTTCCGCACGTCATCCTCACTTAGATACATCAACAGCCCCTCCGCAATTACCAGCACCGGCCGATTGCTCGAAATAACAGCATCCATCCACCCCAGGTCTGTCACAGAGGCAGCTATCTGACAATAACGCTTATCTTCAGAGAAGAACCGGTGACGGAGTTCTATCACCGGCGTCATATCCAGATCATACCAGGTGACATGCCCATCATCGACGCGCCAGAAGCGGCTGTCCAGGCCACAACCCAACTGCAGCACCACACCATCAGAGTGCTCAGATAGGAAATTGCGCGTTACGGCATCGATCTTCTTGGCCCGCTGGCAGACCAGGATGACGGTCTTGTAGGGCACATTCAAGCGTTCAAAATCGTAATCTATCTGATCGAGAACTCGTCGAGCCATGGGATCGAAAAACAGCGGGTTGTCCGGCTGCGCCTTGGCATAGAGTGTTATGAGTAAAGTCTCCTGTGCAGGAGTCAACTGCACTTTGGTTTTTGTGCCCATCGATGTTCTCTCTGAGACAAGATAGAAGCGAGACGCCAACCTTCCAATGCCGGTGGTCCGCTAACAATTATTTCTGCTGTGCCAGTCTCAAAGCTTCTACTGGTGTAGATACGGCAATTTGTTGTGCCATGCTTGTGTCTGCCTGCGAGGCCGCAGCTTCACTGGCTGCCCTTCGAAGAAGGTTCTTATCCACCTCATTCGTCAGCCATCTGGCTCCCGCGACGCCTACCAGAACTGCTCCTACAAGTGCTGAAAGAGTCAGGCCGGGGCTGGTCGTCTCGCCCGAGGGCTGGGGGGCTCCGCCGGCGATGTAAACCGCAGCAAAGGGGCCATAAAGCCCCCATGACACACAGGCGGCCACTCCGCTTATCAGGGCATTTCCTAAAAATCCCGGCCGGATGATCTGCGATGTACCAACCTTCTCCGGCTTAGGCAAAACGAAGCCGTTATCGCTGAGAAGGGCATTGACGATGCCCCCGACAGCTCCAGCAGCGAAGATGATGAGAAGAAATATCCACAGTGACATAGCTTAAGCCTCCCTAATATGACATACCGCTAAAGCAAGTCTGTGAGAGGGTGAGGGGTTATCATGGTTGTCATTAAGAAAGTGAGGTAACCATGAGAACCCCAAAAGAATTGTATCCGTTTAAGCAAATGACCTACAATCCAGAACTATGTATCTACATTGCGGAAGGCCGCTGGCACTGTGCAACTACCTGACATGGGAC
>JAFGMS010000202.1 GCA_016927375.1 Anaerolineae bacterium | reverse complement strand
GATTAAACACCAAATCGCTTGGGTGATGGGCGATTAAACACCAAATCGCTTGGGTGATGGGCGATTAAACACCAAATCGCTTGGGTGGTGAGTTTTAGTTTACAGTTTACAGTTTACAGTTCACAGTCAAAGGCTAACAGCTTGTAGTGAACTTGTGGATGGCAGGACCATCCAGAACTGACAGGCTGAGATTATCATCGCCTTTTTGCAAGGTGATGAGGTGCAGTTTGGCTCGGTTCTTTATAGGGGCAGGCTGGATTGCAGTAATTTGCCACCCTCGTGCAATCAGCCCCAGCAGGACATCACCGGTAGCATATCTCTGATGAGGTGACCAATGGCGTGATGTTGTTGGCCAATCTAACATGGTTTGTGCTCCTTTTCTTTCTGTTTTCCACATCAGAGTATAGCGTGAGATCGTTAAGATTGGTTTAAAAACACGAAGAACACGAAGACTGTACATCGAGGGTGGGGGGAGGACATCCATATGGGTGTGTTGCGTTTCAGTTGGAGATATCCCATCTTATCCATGCAAAGTCAATACGGCTTTCTCCCGTAAGTAAGAAGAGGAGGCGGCTCGGCCCTCCGAAAGAGTGGCCGAGCCGCCTCTGAATATCGCCAAGTTACAGACTGTGCTTACCAGCACCACCAGATCGTCCAGTCAAGCTTGTAGGTGACATTATAGGTGGTAGTTCTACCTGCGGTAACGGTTTTGGTGACTGTCTCCGGATTGTAGTACCAAAATTCGCCGCAGTTGTACCACTGGATGACTACCGAGTCTACGTCAATAGTGTACTGGCCAGGATCGAGTGTGTAGGTGGCAGATTGACCATCAACGATGGGAGCCATTACCACCCCATTGATGGTTGGCTGACAGCCAACCAGCGCAGTTTCAGGATGTTCATTGTCGGTTGTGCAGGTAATGGTCAAGAAGCCTTTCAACCATTCTTTGACGAGCTTGACCGTGACACTTTTCTCCTGACCTGTCACCAGCGAGGTGTAGGTAGAGGTGTCCTTCCATCGATACACACCCTGGGCTGCCGGATCATTGACATTCTTGATCTCGACCTTGTGACTGATATTAGGCGTGACCCATTGAGCTATCGAAGGAACCTGCCCAGCGACCAGCTCACCGTCAACGTAGAAATCGGCTACTACACCCGCTTGATCCAGGTCAACTATCAAACGGCCTGCCTTTTGGAAGGTAGCGCTGACCCTCCTTGGATAGCTGCTGGCGGTGATGTACACTTTCTGAGTGAGGCTGGCTGGGGCCCACAGACTGGCATTCCCGCCGGCCAGATCGACCTGAACACTGTGTTGGCCGGGATCGAGTGTGTAAGTTGCTTTCTCCCCCGCTGCGACTATGCCTTGCGGTACCTCATCGATAATTACATTGCAGTAAGCATCTTCTTCTGCATGGTTCCTGATATTGCAGGTCAACTCCAGGAAGCCTTTGAGATATTTCTTCTGTAACTTGAAAGTAATCGTCTTCTCAGTACCGGTGCTGAGATACGCATATGACTGGGCATCCCTCCAGGTATAAACACCCTCTGCAGCAGGATCGCCGAAATTCTTGGCCTCGACTCGATGACTCTTGTTCGGCGCAACCCACATATCGAAGGTGGCGACCTGAGCGGCGACCTGTGTCCCATCGATGTAGAAATCGGCCACTACATCTGCCTGGTCCAGAGCGAGGAAAAGGTGTCCCATTTTGGTGAACGTTGTCTTGAGAGTTGCCGTTCTGCCGGTGTAGATATTCACCATCTGCTGCTTACTGGCCGGGTCGAACAAGCTGGCTTGATCGCCAATAATCGCGACCAATATGCTCCGTTCGCCGGGATCCAGTATATAAGGAACACTCTCTCCAGCGGGCACATCAGGCTGTACTATCTCGTCGATCGTAACACGGCAAGCGACGATATCAGTGGGAGCGGCTCCTTTTATATCACATGTGAAATTGAGTGTTCCCCGGATGTAGTTCTTGGTAAGCGATATGGTCCTGGTTCTCGTCTGCCCGGTTTGTACTCTAAGAGTGGTTGATACATCGACATAGTTGAACAGTGTGCCGAAATTCACTTCAGTGCTTTGAATATTCTTAATCTCGATAATGTGATCGACGTCCGGCGAGAGCGCCAATCGACCGATATTCTGGGTTGGAGCAACTAAAACACCATCTACGTAGAAATCGCCAGTGGCTTCGCTGGGAGTCAGGGTGATCTCAGCGCAGCCGACAGGTGAGCCGTCTGGTGAGACACACCACTCGGGCTGCTCCAGCAGCATCGAGCCGGTGAGTACCAGTAATACAAGTCCCAGACTTAATACAAACAATTTTCGAAGAGGGGGCTTCATTGTTTTCTCTCCTGATACTTGAATGGGCACAAATAAGACTCTGAGTCACTATCATAGTTGAAATGGAGCAGAGCACAACCGGGCTTCTCAATTAGAGGCTCGGTTATGCTTATCACTCTTGCTCGCCAAACACGCCACTTGGCCAGCAGCCGAGATTTTGTAGGCGGGCGGCATCCTCCAGATCTTCCAGGAGGCCGGCGTTGGCCAGGTCAGGCGGATACTCGACCGCTTCAGCCCAGCCTTGTCTGACCAGCTCAGCGTTAACAAACAGCTCGCCAATGTAAACGTAGCGCAGCAGCCGGTCGTATTGATCGGTCTCGCTCAAATCTCTGATCAGGGTCACAGTTTGCCCGTTGACCAGTGCGACATTGGCCTCAGCAGCTTCAGCGCTGCACGGCTCGTTGACCTCCGGTGTGTTGATGCCGATGTATCGCACACGGTAAGTACTCCCACCGAGGTTGACATCAATCGTATCGCCGTCGATGACACCGACGACGACAGCCAGATCGCCCGCTGGGACCGTAACCTCGCTCTCGACCAGACCGGCGAGTGGGTCAGGAGTTGGATTGACTTCGCCCGGACCACCGAGGTTGCAAGCGGCAAGGGAGCTTACGACCAGGAGCGTCATGAGCAGCCAGGCAGTGTTCTTTTGGAGTGTTTTTTGCATCAGTGCATTCCTTTGTGTTTCATCGATTTGCTGTAGCGACCGCAAAAACCAGCGGCCTATGATTGGTGATTGTAACTGTAATCCTATCTGCTCCCTACCGCTGGAGGTTGTCAATCCCCAACTCTTGTCTTCCGCTTCATGAAGATCGCCACCTCACCATCCATGACATCGTCGTTGGTGTAGTAGGATAGATCGATTGCCTCGATCTCGCATCCCATCGAGCGGTAGAACCGGATGGCAGGCACGTTGGTATTCTGCGTCTCGAAGCTTATGGCCCGTAGCCCTTCTGACTGCGCAATATCGATTAGCCTGTCCATCAGTTGCCTACCGATGCCCTGCCGCCGGTATGCCTCCTCGACGCCGATCTCCCATATCCACAGAGTGCGGTTCCAATCTCGCCGCTCGGTGAGGGCTAATCCGACCAGTTTTTCCTCATCGTAGGCTCCCAATGAGAGGCCCTGAGCAGCGTATCCCTGATAGCGCTCCATCTCGGCGTCATTTTCTTCCCAGACATGGGTATATGGTGTTGCCAGCTCGACCAGTTGCAATGTGATGACTGTCTGTTCCTCAACTTCTGATTTGCTGACGGCATATTTGTGCGTCGATGTGTAACCGGGCATGATGCGATGAAGCGTCTCTCAGTCAATGGTTTCTAATCGGTTGATTGTAATCATTGGCCTTTCTGTCTCCTGGTAAGATTGGCAGTGATTCTTACGTCAATCTTATAATGATGTGGTATATATACAAGTGGAGCTACAGGTTGCCTGTTGGCGTGATTGGAAAGCCGCGCTACAATCATGTCGATGGTAGGAGGATGTTATGCCGCTATATGGATATGAATGTAAAGAGTGTGGTGTTCGTTTTGAGCGTCGGCAGGGTTTTGACGATGAGCCCATCAAGGTTTGCCCGGAGTGCGAAGGCGAAGTTCATCGTTTGATCCAGCCTGCCGGGATCGTCTTCAAGGGCTCCGGCTTCTACAGCACTGACAATAAGCGCTCCCGGTCAACTACATCAACCGGTAGCAAGAGTGAAAGCTCGTCGAGTGAATCGGGCAGCAAGACCGAAAGCAAATCCGAGGCCAAGGCCGAGAGCAAGACAGAGTCTTCAGCTAAGGAATCTACTTCAAGCTCAGACTAACCTTCATTGTAAATCATCGATACTTCACGGCGATTTCCTGGAAGAAACCAGGGATCGTCGTTTTTGCATCGTTTGTGTGTTACTTCCCCTCTGGTTTTGCCAGCCAGAATTCACGAACGGTGTTGAAGCGCTCTATCCTCGCGTTGATTTTGGCGATCTCGCGAGGGTAGAATTCAAGAAGAGCATCGCACAGCTGAAGCATCCACTCTCGGCGAGAGTATTGAGGTAGAACTACGATCCGGTTGGCGTTGGCGATTTGAATCTGTCCCCATCCCAGTGCCCCGATAGTGAGGCAATCCCAGCTTAAGAACTCGATGGGCACAAACATAACTTGGGTTACCTGTGGGCGAGATGCTTCGATATGGTAGCGAACCATTAACACGATGAAGTAATTGGTATCATCCTCGTAGAACCTGGCAAGACGCTCCACTGAAGTCAGATTTGGCATGTTGAAAGCGGTATCTGTCCGGTGCGTTTTGACGTCTACCACGTAGTAGAAGTCATCTGTGTCTCTGAAAGCCATATCGGCCATCACTCGCCTGGCAAATTGTGCTGAGTATTCGCTACACAAGGCTCCGAGCACAGAGTCAAAAGCTCCCCGCAAGATCTCTTCAATTGCATCGCCTACTGCTCGTGGACTCTCGGCTGTTGCCGGAGAGAGAAAATCATCATGTGTATTCAGCAGTGACTGAACCTTTGTCTCAATGTCTTTATAGGCATCTGTATGGAATATCTGGCTCTTCATGATGGCGTTTTTCCCTGCTCTGGGAAGAGTGCTGGCTGCGAAGGTGTGATAGAGGATCGAGCCTTTTGTCCTCTCTTCTGGACTGCCAGCGTGTTCCGTTCCCAAAAGACACCATTTGAATATCCCTGAATGCTGTCGTCTTGGGTGGCCATATCTAGCCGCTTCTCAGCGATGCAGCAATATTCTTCGTCTATCTCGACGCCAATGTAGCTGCGCCCCAGTTTCCTGGCTACGACCGAGGTTGTGCCGGAACCCAAAAAAGGATCGAGTACAACGTCGCTCTCATTGGAGCTTGCGAGTATGATCTTGGCAAGCAGCTTTTCGGGCTTCTGTGTTGGATGATCGGTGTTTTCAGGCATCGACCAGAAGGGAACGGTTAGGTCCGTCCATAGGTTGGAGGGATGCGTCAAGCGAAACCTGCCCTCTCTTTCGTCGATCCAATCCTTGGGCTGGCCTTTATCATCGGTATACGGTGCGATAATCTGCCGCTTGAGCTTGACGTCTTCTACATTGAAGGTGTACCCATCAGATACTGTGCAAAACCAGATATCTTCCGAACTGTTTTTCCAGTTGGTTTTTGCGCCTCTTCCCTTTTCTCGTTCCCACGTGATGCGATTGCGAATGATGAGATACTTCTCTGCAACCCTGTGAATAGCCGCCGATGATCTCCAATCGCCACAAATATAGACGGATGCTGTGTCTTTCAAGAGGTGGGTGACTTTCGACATCCATGTGTCGAGCCACTCTTCGTATTCTGCCAGCGATACCTCGGAAAAGGTGTTGCCATTAAAGGACTTTGTCAGGTTGTAAGGTGAATCGGCAAACAGGAGATCGACGGAGCTGGACGGAAGCCAATCAAGTACTTCAAAAACATCCTGGCAGATCGTGGTGTCGATGACCTCTGCTAGTGTCACCGGCCCGGTCAGCCTTTTGAGACGCTGCTGATAGGCTCGGTGCTCCTCCTCGCTCAGAATGATTGTTCGGTTACGTGGTGCTCGCTGCTTGCCTGAATGTACCATTCTCAGCTCCCTCCATGCATTATAGCAGCGGTTGTTGCTTTATGCGGGCAAGACACACTCTGGCCGGTCGTTGGCCGTGCTGTTGACCAGCGTCGATACCGGGTAGGCGGCCATCTCATCGGCTGGAGTGGAGTGCAGGAGCGGCTCTAAATCCTCGGGACGGCGCTCAATGGGGTCGAGCCATTCCTCCCAGGCCGACTGCGGCAGGATGACCGGCATGCGGTTGTGGATGGGGGCCATGAATGTGTTGGCCTCGGTAGTGATAATGGTACAGGATTTGATGCCTTCGTCGCCAGGGTGCCATATCTCCCACAGCCCGGCAAAGGCAAACGGCCGGCGGTCCTGCCTGTGGATGAACATCGGGGTCTTGGTCTTGCTGCCGGGCTCCTTGCGCCACTCGTAGAAGCCGTCGGCCGGGATCAGGCATCGACGGCGCTTGTAAGCGTTCTTGAAGGAAGGCTTCTCGGCCAGCGTCTCGGCCCGGGCGTTGATCATCCTTGCGCCCATCGATGGGTCCTTGGACCAGGAAGGTATCAGCCCCCACAGGAAGAAATCGAACGCACTTCTCCCATCGTTGGGGATTGCCAATACGGGCTGCGTCGGGGCGATGTTGTAGCGCGGGGCGACCATCTTGGGCGGCGCGAAGTCGGGAAAAGCTGCTTGCAGGCCGCTGGCATCGAGCATCAGGGTGAATCGTCCGCACATAAAAGCCTCCTCAAAAGCAGTGCTGAGTGCTGAGCAACGAGTGCCGAGTCAAAAGCTATCCCCTATGGTAAATATTCTGATCATGGACAATTCTCACGCAGGGGCTATACATTGAGGGAAAGCAAAGGGCGTTGCAAGTTTGCAAGTACGCAAGTTGCTTGCTCCTGTGCCCTTTGGCCTCATCCCTCATGCCTAAAAAGCTCGGCCAGGGGCATTGACCAGCCGGGCAGCACTGGGTCGCCGGAGAGGACAGCACTTTCGGCGAGCGTGTGATCCTCTTTCTCCTGCGGGCTGAAGACGCGCACTACCTCCGCCGCAGGCTCGACCACCCAGATCAATTGAACACCATAACGCAGGTAATCGGCGATCTTCTGCCTCACGTCGACGTACCTGTCGGTCGGGGAGACAATCTCGATGGCCAGGTCAGGGGCCAGCCACCAGGGCCCCTCCTTCGCGCCGTGCTCGGCATTGTGCGCTTCGACGCGCTTCCGAGCGATGAACGAGACATCCGGCTGCCGCACTTCACGTACCCAATCGCTGCGTTTGTCGCCATCGAGCACGTAAGCAGCCTCTTCCCATACGTCCCCTAGCTTGTGTTCTTCGGCAAAGTTATAGAGTGATACGAACAACCGACGAGATAAGGTGTTATGCTCTCGCTGGACAGGGGTCATCACGACAATCTCTCCACTCACGACTTCGAACGGCTGCTCATCGGGCAGTGAAAGGAATTCAGTCAGCGTAAGGAAGCCTCTGCCTTTGGGGATATGTTGTTGTTGTGTGATCTGTGCCTCGGCCATCGCTTGCTCCTGGCGACATCATCCGTCACGGTTATTGTTGATTATACCACGCGACTCTGGAGCTAAATCTCTTCACCACGCCAAGCTGTTTCCAATCGTCAATCAGCAATCGTCAATTGTCACGCCTCACGGAACGTCCGCAGCGTCTCCAGATAATACTCCGGCAGGCCAATATCGTACCGCTTCCCATCGATGATCAGGCCCATAAAGCCGTCCTGCCGGCGCACGCGGTCGAGCGCCGAGGTGAGCTGGAACTCGCCCCGCTCGCGCACGTTGTTGGCGATGTGCTCCTCCAGGAACTCGAACAGCTGCGGCTTGATGATGTACTGCCCAAAGACGGTCAGGTATTCCTCGTTTTGCAAGCCCGGTACGCGCAGATTGGTGCGGGCGTAATCGACTGTTGGCTTCTCGGCAAACTCGGTGACGTTCAGCAGGCGGTTCTCCTCGATCCATACGCCGCCTATCGTGCCGAAATTGCCGATAGCCTCCTCCGGCGTACGGCGCAGGCCCACCACGCTTGTGCCGTGCTGCTGGTAGGCGTCCAGCAGCTGGCGTGCGCACGACTGGTCGCTGTAGGAACGGTACAGGTGATCTCCCAGCATCAGCAGGAAGGGCTCCTCTCCGATGACCTCACGCGCACAGTAGACGGCATGACCAAACCCCTCCTGCGCCTGTTGGGCCACGAACTTCACGCGCCGCCCCATATCCAGGATGCGCTGCGAGTATTCCTGGAAGTGGCGCGGCAGCTTGTTGTAGTTCTCGATTGAGACCTGCGTGTTGAAGAGCGCGCGAAACTCGTCCAGGTCATCTTCCTGGACGATGATGATCACCTCCTCAATACCGGCTTCCAGCGCCTCCTCGACGATCAGCAGTATGGCCGGCTTGGCCACGCCATCCCGGTCGACGATCGGGAACAGCTCCTTCTTGGTGGCCTTGGTGGCCGGGAATAACCGTGTCCCGAAGCCTGCCGCCGGGATGAGCGCCTTGCGCACTTTCTGCCCGGGCTGTATGGTCAGCTTGAGCGCAGACATACCCAGATCGCGCTCGATGATCTCGACGATGGCCTGTTGATCCGCTTCGCTGCGTGCCAGGAACTGCGCCGTGCCGTCGCCCTGCGAGCCAATACCCTTCCCGCCCCAGATGTGCGGCTTCAGGGGCTCGTATGACAGCACGCGATGCAGCACCGGCGCGGTCAGCTCTTCCGGACAGACAGGTGCCGCGTAGCGGTCGAAGAAGGCCTGCGCCTCGCCCATCAGCGCACCCAGCCGCTCGGCATCGGCTGTCTCGACTATCTCGGCCGCCTGGTTGACAATGCGTTTGTTGATCGGTCCCAGCAGTTCCTGCACGCCCTTTTCTACCTCCGTCTCGGCGAAGGGGAAGCAGCGGTTCAGCCGCTTGAGTATCTCCATGGTGTCCTTCTGCGCCTGCAGGTCGACGATCACGAAGTACATCTCGCCGTTAACCTTCAGTTCGGTGGTCTCCAGATGGTCGCCGTCGAAGGTCATCAGTACCGGGCGATTGCCGAACGCGCAGCCCTGGTCCATCCGCCCGCAGCGCGACGGTGTGGTGATCTCGCCCTGGTAGGCCAGCTCCATCTCGCCGCGGGTGGTCATCTTGAGGTCGTAGACGCGGTTGAAGGAGCGTGCCGCCAACACGCTGATGGCCGCGCTGGATGATAAGCCCTTCTTGAGCGGTAGGTCGGTCTTGTAGTTGTCGATCACCAGTCCGCGTACCTGGTAGTGGGTTAGCATCTGGTAGGCTACACCGGCGATGTAGCTCCAGAACCCGCCGCGCTGGGCCTCTTCGAGCAGCGCATGGAGTTCCATTGGGATCTCGTAGGGGCCAACGCGCTCGCCTTCGGTCGTGGTGGAAGTCAGCACCAGCGATGTGGGATGGGGCTCGACCTCAGCGTAGATGCCCTGATCGGTGCCGGTGATCAGGCAGTATCCCTTCTCGACCTCGACGTTGATACGGCGGTAGCCGCCGGCCCAGTCGGAGTGTTCGCCAAACAGACAGATGCGTCCTGGAACGAAGATTTTCACGGGAATTTCCTTAATGGCAGTGATGGACGATTGCAAATCGTTTGAGTGATGAGTCATGTGATAAGGATGATGAGGTTGGCACCTGGACTGGGCACCAACTGAGATTTCTTCCTGGCGCCACATTGTACCACTGCCTGGGCGCAAATCGGAAAAAGCAGGCGGAGAAGTGGTACAGTCCTGGTTTTGCGTCTCAGTGATGTGGGCCCAGGAATCGATCCCCGTTGTAGTGGATCATGTGATCTGGGGTCTCGGCCAGCCACACCTCGGTTTCCCAGGCGATCTCGGAGAGGAAGGTCTTGAAAGTGGCGAAGTCCGGGAATGCACTGACATACACGCGATCTGCCGGGCATTCTGCAAACAAGTTTTCCAGCTCGACATGACGCTTTGGAGACACTGGCCCATGCGAAGTGACAGCCTCGATCAAAAACAGCCAGTTGCGTGTCTCATCGTACAAAACCACATCCGGCAGCTTATTATGGCTGGCTAATGGGAGTCTATCTTCTTGATGCCCTCTTCGTCTAGCAGGAGTGTCTTGTTGGCTGTATCGCCTATGTACAGAACCTGTCCGCCTGGAACAAAACGTGGGCCAAACTCTTCGATGATCGCGGCTTGAAGCTCGTTGTGCTTGCCGGGTGACAGGCTGTATTCCTCACCACTTGGTAGACGCAGGGAGATCAGGTGGTGCTCTCTCTGCTGTCGATAGACTTCTAGCAGTGTGCTCTTCTGGCCATGGAATGTCGCGACTGCCTGTGTCCAACCTGTTGTTCCATATTGCCTGAGTGTCTGCAATGCAAGATCGCTCAAGGCATAGTGCGTTCGTGGGCTGTTGGTTGGGAGATTCAGCTCATCCGGGTTCTGTAATACCAGACCAGCCTGCTCGAACTGGTGGATGACCTGCCGCCGGATCGTCTCTCGTGTGTTTTCGGCGTATTCGCGCCCGTATCGTGCTGCGATCTCGGTAAGAATGTCGTGGATGCGCAGGCTCTTCTGTCGAGCATCAGACCAATGATTGTCCTCTGAGAGTTGTGCAAGGATGAGCAATGTCAAGGCTGAGATTTCGTTTTGTTGTGCTGCCGGCAGTCCCAAATCATGCAAGATGCTCTGTGCTTCCTGGATTTTTCCCATAGTGATGCGTGTCTCCCTGAAAAGTGGTATCTCTATCGGTAGATATTCTGCTTTCAGCATGGCAGAGAATACAATAGAATCGATGTCCGGCTCTTTGCCTTGCGCCATCACCGAGGTACCAATGTCTTTGATCGCTTCTACCGGAGGCAATGGGAGCACGCGCAGCTCGGCGGCGTTCACCTGGGTGTTGCCGCTCGTGATACGGATATATCTGTCAACGACCGCGCTGTTGAGCAAAGCTGCCAGACCAATTGCTTCAACCTCTTCTAGTTCTCCCCCTGGTCGGTAGATGTAATTGAGGTGATTCTCCAGCCCAATGGTTTTTCCATATACTTCAAACTCGGAAACCAGCAATGGCGCGGCAATCAGCCGGCGGGGTTCTTCTTTGGCGCTGAACCGCCGCAGCACGACGTAGTTGGCGATAGGCACCAGGAGATTCGCCTTGCCTGCATCCCGTGACAGTGCTTGAGGCTTGTTGTTATGAACAGGCCAGGTAATGCATTGGCGCGCGATGTTGTGCATCCAGAGCAGCGGAACGGCTCCATTGGTTGCCACGCCGTCTATATCGTGCAGCAGGAAGCTTTTGGCACGGAAGGGGACTACCGGGCCGGTCGAGACCGCCAACCCATGCCGCTTGAGGTTTCGCGGCCAGCTATCAATTGCCTCCAAAATATGCTTATCCAATTCGCCTATCGGCAGCCGAAAATGGAACGTTCTCCGATCGGGGCCAAGAAAGAATTTCCTGCTCACCAGGTTTGATGTATGCGAAGCCGAGAGATCGGCTCGGTTTTGTGAAGCCGAGAGATGAAGGGTCTCAGGCACATTCTCAATATCGTCTTCAGCTTTGCGTGTCCGAAATGTGACGATGACGTTTTCTTGGAGAACATCGCTCTCTTTGAAGGTATCGTCACGCGAGTCGAACAGATGCATCGACTCAATCACGACCCGTTTGAAGAATTCGCGTCGAAAAGCCGAGAAGTAAACTCCGGAACAGAAGCTTCTGGGGCCGATGAAACAGGCACGGCCGTTTTGGCTGAGCATTCGGCTGCACAATGACATGAAGACCGTATAGATATTGGTGTGCCCGTTTCCGTGGCCTCTTAGCAATTCGGTTCGAGGATCGGCACTGCTCAATTTGAAGTAGGGTGGGTTGGCAATGATCAGGTCGTATGCACTGGTCTCCTCGGCGCCAAATAGTGTGCCGTGATAGAGGTGAGCATGGCGACTTGACGGCATGTTTTCCCATACGAAGTCTGCTTCGTGCAGGTGGACGTGTATCCTTACGCCCTGGTTCGCGGCATAATCCGTCGCTCGCTGCAAACAGTCTCTGGCTGCGACAAGCAGATCGGGATCGGTCTCGTACCCTTCAATCCACAGCCGGGTAAGGTTTGTCTCCTGAAGAGCATACTCAACTATGGCGCACGCTAATGCTCCAGAGCCAGCAGCAGGCTCAAGGATTCGCATTCCGTCCGAGATGGGACTGAGCTGGGAAGCCATGAAGCGTGCTACCTGAAGAGGGGTCAGGAACTGGCCATGCTGCTTACGCTCTTCCCGTGAGCGGTTTCGCAGGATGGCTTCCCCCATCTGCAAGCTGTATTCGATCAACCCCGGCGTAGTACTTGCTGTGCTCATGTGTTATCCGGCAGGGTGCTTTTGCTGTACCAGTGCTCATCTGATCAGTAGATGTCACAAGTGTACCACGAAGAGGGTTCGGTTGCCGGGTTCCACTTCGGAAGAGTGGGAGTGCCCGCTCTCGGTTGCAGAGCGTCTCCTCATAGCGGTAGAGTGCTTCCTCACAGTTGCAGAGCATTCCCTCACAGTTACAAGGCATTTCCTGCCTGTTGACTAACGCATGCTTCATGTTGACCAACGCTTGCTTCGTGTTGACCAACGCTTGCTTCGTGTTGACCAATGCTTGCTTCGTGTCGCCCAACGCTTGCTACCTGTTGCCCAACGCTTGCTACCTGTTGCCCAACGTTTGCTTCCACGCCAGACTTCCGAAGTTTGGCAAACTTCGGAAGTCTTCGCTGCGCAGATGACCGTCTCACAGTCAGAGTGCTCAAGCAGAAGGCTCAATGTCAAATATCAAACGTCCACTATCAAATCGGAGGAGCGCAGTCAGACATTAGCTTATCTTCTTTCTTGGCAGGCCGACCAGCAGCGCGATTGGCCCGGCCAGCAAGAGCCACATCATCAGGCCCAGGCCGAAGTGCTGGGCGACGATTCCCAGGAGTAGGGGGATCTGCCCGTTGATCAGCCCGGTGATATTGTTGACCGCCATTGCCGTGCCGCTTTGACCGGGCATCTCGGTGTAGAGCCGCCCTTGCAAGATGGCATACCAGCCCGCGTTGAAGAAGCCCAACAGCCCCAGCAGGGCCAGCTTGATCCAGAAAGTTGGCACCAGCAGCAGAGTGACGAACAGCACCAGCTCGATGGTGGCGCTGAGGCGCAAATAGGCCAGCCCATCGACGCGCTCCAGCAGCGGGATGAGCAGAAAGTCGCCCAGCAGGCCCACCCCCGACCAGAGCACCACGGCCAGCCCGGCCTGGGTCTCGCTCACACCGGCTACATCGACGAAGTAGAGCGCCAGGAAGCCCAACAGGACATCGAGCATCAGGTCGGAGAAGCCCAGCAGCACCAGCCAGCGCAAGACCTCACGCCGCTTGAAGACATCGAGCGCATCCCTGAAGCCTTCCCGGAGCGCGAGCAGTGGGGATCGGTCATCATGCTCTTGCGAATTGTTGGGGAAAGGAAAGCGCCAGGCTGCGGCAACCAGGCACATCGCCAGCAGACCGAAGATCGAAAAAAGCCCGCGCCAGCCGGCCCCCAGCAGCATCGCCCCACCCCGCGCCAGCGGCCCCAGCACAACGCCTAATGACCCGGCGAAGGTCCATTTGGCCATGTTCTGCTCGTGGCGGGTGGGCTCAGCATCTATCAGCGCGACTTGGGAGAGGCCGACGAATGCGCCCGAGGCGGGGAAGAACAGCATCTGGGCCAGCATCAGCGGCAGAAAGCTCCGGCTGATGGCCACCAGCAGCGCCGAAACGGCAAAGAGTACGCCGCCGCCCAGGATCAGCAAGCGGCGCTTCCACACATCCGAGAGGATGCCCAGGAAGGGCTCGACGACACTGGAGACAAACATGGGCACGCTGAACAGCAGGCCGATCTGGACGTACGTCAGACTAAGCTCATCACGGATAAGCGGCCAGGCAGCCTGTTCCGCGCCGAAAGTCAGCTCGTCGAGGAACTCGATCAGCAGAAGCGTGAGGACAAATGGGGATATCTTGCGAAGGTAACGTTTGAGAGTGTTCTTGTTGGGTCAAGTCGGGGTGCTTGTTGCACCGTTGTTGTGGGTCATAGTGCAGTCTCCTTAACGAAGTTAGCAATAACTGCGAAATGCACCTTGGCGTAATATAGCAGATCATTGTTGCCTGCGCCACGTACCTGTTACGCCCGTTACGGATATCGACATATTCACCGAATTATGTGCTCAAGTGTCATTCCCGTGTAAGCAAGAATCATTGAGCGCGACAGGTGGATTCCCGCTTTCGCGGGAATGACAGCGCCGAGAAGGGGTGGGGCGCCAAATATGACGCGTACCGCTACTTCTTCAAATAACTTATCTCATTTCACATAACGGTGAACCATCCCGGAATTTCCTATAGGATTAAGTTAAAAGACGGGGGTTAGGGGTCAGGGGTTGGGGATTGGGGAACAGCACAACATTCTCCCGCCTGCGCTGTTTACGGATGGGTATCCGTCCGTCGATATTCATCCGTAACCCGTATTTTACAGATTGTAATCCGTGCTCTTTACCCCAACTCCTCTTTCTAAAAATGTTGCTTCTCAAATGTTTGCTCGTGCGCACAAAAAAGGAAATTCCTACAGGGTCAAGTTGACGAATTTATACGTAAATCTAGGAGGATGGAAGGAAGATGGAAGGAGGATGCTTGG
>JAFGMS010000201.1 GCA_016927375.1 Anaerolineae bacterium | reverse complement strand
ATATCCTGGTTGCCACCGATGTCATGTCTGAGGGGCAAAATCTCCAGGACTGCGGCGTGTTGGTCAACTACGACCTGCACTGGAACCCGATGCGGATGGTTCAGCGCGCGGGACGCATTGACCGCCTTGGCTCGGAGTTCAAAACCCTGTCGATCTTCAACCTCTTCCCGGAGAGTGAGCTCGAAGCATTGCTTGGCTTGGTCAAGAGCCTCACGGCCAAAATCGACACCATCAACCAGACCGGTTTCCTGGATGCCAGCATCCTGGGAGAGGTGGTTACTCCGCGCGACTTCAACACACTGCGACGCATCGCCCAGGAAGACAACCAGGTGATCGAGGAGCAGGAGCAGTTCCTTGAGCTGGCCAGTAGTGAGATGCTGTTGGCTCACCTGCAATCGATGCTTGCCACCGAGGCCCGTGAGTGGCTGACGGATCTCGACGATGGTATCCACTCGGGGCTGGAGCGGCGCAATGCGCGGGGTATCTTCTTCTACTTCACTTCGCCTCATCCCGAAGGGGAAGGGCGGCAGCACTTTTGGCGATACTATGACCTGGTGCGGCGGGAGATTTTGGATAACCGCTATCACATCATGCAGCTTATCGCCTGCGGCCCAGAAACACCGCGCTTTCCACCTCCTTACACGGAGGTGGATATCTACGATGTCCAGGAACAGGTAATTGATGACATTCTGGCTAACATCGAGTATCGACAAGCGGTGTCAACGGCTACTAAGTCAGTTTCGGATGAGCAGACGACCGCAATCACAATCTTGGGAGACTATGCTAATCACCCCGACTTTGATCGGAATGAAATTCGTTCACTTCGTAAGTTCCTGGGACAGCCGTTTGTAGGTGCCCATATCCGGCGATTGCGGAATGCATTGAAAGACTATGGAGCCAGCAGCAATCCAGAGCCTTTACTGGAGACGTTACGTGAACTCTACGCACAGACAGGCCTTGATGTAGATGTGGCCCAAGAGTTACGAGCTTACAAGTCTGTACAGCGCGAAGACTTGCATCTGGTGTGTTATGAGTACATCTGGGGGTAGGGACTACACGGATCGCACATATCCTGTAACAGAAAAGGATAATTCTGTGTCCATTAGAATTTTGGACTTTGGAAAAATTCGTGAGTGACACATTGTCATCAGAAACTGAAATTGGCCTCAAAATGCCCTGGATTGGCATTACCGCAAGCATTTGGATGAATAACTCGCCAGTTTGGGCGAATGACCGTACACCCCAAACTGCCAAGCTATTCCTCGCTCTGACTCTGGGTGCTGCTCGTTTCTAGTTTGTCGTGTATTTTGGTCAGATATTTTCAATGAAAGTCATGCTTTTGATGCGCATTTTGTCTAAAGTCCAAAGCAATACAGTCTGATATATTATGCTCTATTCTTGTCTTGTTTGTGAAATGCTTCCATAACGGGTGAAATCCCTCAAATGTGCGCACGAGGCTTATAAGACATACTGATTCTTAACAATCTTGCCGTTGGCAGCAGCTTCCCTACTTTTTGGCCTATTCGTAATTCGTGGGGATTTGTGAAGTTCGTGGATGGAAATTTCTCTCTCAATCTCTAAAGGTCTCTATCACCATGGCACAACAGACCAATTCCCATCTGAGGAACCTTGCTTTCATAGGTAACTATCTGCCGCGCTTATGTGGGATTGCTACCTTTACAACGGATCTCTGCGAGGCGGTAGCCAGCGCCTACCAGGAGACTACTTGCTTTACTATCGCAGTCAACGATACCGCAGCCGGTTATGCCTATCCCCCGCGTGTCCGGTTTGCGCTTGATGAAAAGGATGTGGCTTCTTACCGCCGCGCTGCTGAGTTCCTGAATTTCAATGATGTGGATGTGGTCTGTCTTCAGCACGAATACGGGATTTTTGGCGGTGTAGCGGGCAGCCATATTCTGGCGTTGCTGCGGGAGCTCCGTATGCCGGTCATTACGACTCTGCACACGGTCTTGCGCGAACCCGACCCTAACCAGCGTGAGGTCGTTAGAGAGCTGGCAGAACTATCGACTTACCTGATCGTCATGAGCCAGGTTGGTACAGAGATTCTGCAGGAAGTCTTCCAGGTGCCCGAAGAGAAGATCAGATTGATCCCCCACGGCATCCCCGATGTGTCATTTGTGGATCCCAATTTCTACAAAGAACAGTTCGGTGTTGAGAGTAAGCACGTCTTGCTGACCTTTGGGTTGCTTTCACCCAACAAAGGCATCGAAAACGTCATTGAGGCCCTACCCGCCATTGTTGACAACAACCACGACGTGATGTACATCGTGCTGGGCGCAACACACCCGCATGTCAAGCGTAAACATGGCGAGACCTACCGCCTCTCTCTGGAACGGTTGGCACGCGAGCGCGGAGTCGAAGGTAACGTCATCTTCCACGATCGTTTCGTCACGCTGGAGGAGCTGATCGAGTTCATAGGCGTGGCCGACATCTATGTCACGCCTTATCTCGATCCCGCGCAGATTACCTCAGGCACGCTGGCGTATACAGTAGGGGCCGGCAAAGCAGTGATCTCGACTCCTTACTGGTATGCTGAAGAGCTGTTGGATGAAAAGCGTGGGTTGTTGGTTCCCTTCAAAGACCCCTTCGCCATTGCACAGAAGGTTATATGGCTGTTGGAACACGACAAAGAGCGCCACGCCACGCGCAAGCGCGCCTATATGTACGGTCGAGAGATGATTTGGCCACAGGTTGCTCGCCGTTACATGGAAACATTCGAACAGGCCTTTGAAGAACAGCGCCAGCAGCCGGAACACTTTGTGGCAAGAACGCTTGAGCAGCGTCCAGTGGGCTTTCTACCAGAGATCTGCCTCGATCATCTGCGCCGCATGACCGATGACACAGGTATCCTGCAGCACGCCATCTTCAATGTCCCTAACTATACCGAAGGTTATACCACTGATGACAACGCCCGTGCATTGATTGTACCGGTGATACTGGAAGGGTTTGGCGAGCACGAACATGGTGATATCCGGCTGCTGGCTTCGCGCTATATGGCCTATCTGTGGCATGCCTTCGATGCCAAAACCGGGCGATTCCACAACTTCCTGACCTACGACCGCCGCTGGCTCAAAGACCAGGACACAGAAGATGGTCATGCGCGGGCACTGTGGGCACTGGGAGTGGTTCTGGCGCGGTCACGCGATGAGGGGTTGTTGAACCTGGCCGGGCAGTTGTTTGAGCGGGCGCTGCCGGCCGTGCTTGAATTCACCAGCCCGCGTGCCTGGGCGTTTACGCTGATTGGTCTCCAGGGGTACATGAAGCGTTTCCTTGGCGCGCGGGATGCTCATCACACCGGGGAAGTTCTGGCTGAGCGGCTCATGGATTTGTATCGCGTTTGCAGTGCACCTGACTGGCTGTGGTTTGAGGACAGCCTGACATACGATAACGCGAAACTGCCCCATGCCCTGCTGATGACCGGTCCGTGGCTTGAGCGGAATGACATGGTTGAGACCGGTCTGAAGTCCCTCGAATGGCTGATTTCGATCCAACGGGCCGAGCAGGGCTACTTTGTTCCCATTGGCTCTAACGGTTTCTATCCGCGAGGAGGGGAGCGGGCGCGCTTCGACCAGCAGCCCATCGAGGCCCACTCCACCATTTCTGCTTGCGCCAAGGCTTACCGTGAAACGGGCGAGGAGCGTTGGGTCAGGTATGCCCGGTGGGCTTTTGACTGGTTCCTGGGCTATAACGACCTCGGCCTTCCCGTGGGCGATCCAACCACAGGTGGTTGCCGCGACGGCCTCCATTCCAGCCGTATCAACCAGAACCAGGGAGCGGAATCAACGCTGGCTTTTTTGCTTTCTTTGCTTGAACTGCGCCTGGCTGAACATGTTATCGATGGGGACGCCTGACAGTGTCCGTAATAGGGGTAAAGGTAACTAAGCTGCTACGAGCCGCAACTTTGTAAAATAAACCGATATTTGCTGGGTTTTGCGCTGTAGCTTACCGTGT
>JAFGMS010000200.1 GCA_016927375.1 Anaerolineae bacterium | reverse complement strand
TCAATGGGCCGCGCCCTGGCCACCACCACGATCTGCGGATAGGTATCCAGGTGCAGACCAGGCAGCCGGTAGACGTCGACCAGGCTGCTGTGCTTGACCAGGAATGATGCTGCGCGCTCGGTCATGTGGTGGGCATACACCACCCAAACACAGAAACCGCCATCTGCCACCCATTTCCATGCATGGGCCAGCATCTCGAGCTCGCGGCGTTTCTCGTCGGCGTGGCCGGAGTTCTCGGCATATGGGGGATTAACAAACACCACGCTGTAGGCCCGGTTGGGCGTGCGCAGTGTCATGATGTCGCCCTGTACCGCACGCTCGTCGCCAAACTTCTTGCGGCAGGCCGTGACTCGGGTAGCGTCGATCTCGTTGGCGTAGGGGATAAGGCTCCAGGCATCGGCGAGGTGCTTGAGTGCATCGCCCTCACCGGCGACAGGGTCTAATAAGCGACCGCCCTCGGAAGCCTTGAAGTAGCTCGCGAGGGCGGGTAAGTGCATCGGCGGGAATGGGTAGTACCCGCCCTTGATTTGCGATTGTAGATGGGCCATTGGCGGTAATTCCTTTCATTCTTGTCAGTTTTCGGCTGGCAGAGTAGTTTATTCTTGAGAGGGTATATCCATGAAAAGCCAAACAACCGGCTATGTGCTATTTGTGTGTACGATGCTGCTTCTTTCCGGCCTGGCATGCAGTTCCATGATAGACAAAGGTGAACTTGAGGTTGGTGAGGCTGTTGTCTTTGAAGCACACGACGAGACGGATTACTTCTGGAAAGCAGAAGTTACGCCAGGCGAGAAGTATGTTCTCAGCGTGACGAATGACGAGTACGGCGAAGCATCTTATTATGGATTTATGCACATCTATGATGAGGGGACAATCACGAACGAGGATGCTTCAAATCTGGTTGCAGAGGGAGAACACTTCACACCGTCTGTCTCTTTCGTGGCCCCGGAAGATGGTACTGTGACCATAGTTGTCTACATGATTAACTGGATAGATACCGATGTAGAGGTCACTTTAACGAAGAGCGATGACTAATCCTTTGTTTGCGAGATGCTCTATCCAGTCCATCGGGTGGTCGGTTCATCACCTGGCCAAGTCAGGTTGCTCCATCCTATGGAATACAAAATAACTCCAGAGTGGAATGAGCGTAAAGATGCTGGTAGCTATCTATTATTCAAGCTTGAGTTCTAGTAGCGTCTTCAATGCTGCGGTGGCACTCGACGTTGCGAGATGCGTGAGTGCAGTCTCAACTTCCCATCTGGTTACAGACCCAAATTCATGGCCTTCGGAATTGCGGTATAACTGCTCAAGTGTCGGAATGGCCTGATCGCCTAGTAAATCGACTATTGCAGTGGGCGCATACTCCATGATCTCTCCATAGATTTCACCATTTTGCCACATTTCAAGCAGTCGCCAACCAACTTGTGGCGATCCAGTCAAACGCGCCAGACTGGCTGCATGTTGGAGAGCATTGTATTCCCAGAACGAAAGGAGATTGAGCATCAGCGCTTCAGGTAGCACCGCTTCCATGCTATTAAGTGCATCGGTTATGACTTCAACGCCCCATTCCGAGTGCCCTCCACCTGTGTCAACTTCTGTCAAGGCCACCTCAAGCTGATGAAGTAGAAATGGGATATACGATTTATCATCAATGGCTTGAATAACAAGGTATGCTTCTTGCCAGTAAGTACTTTCCCGTGTCTCAATTACCTGCATCATCTTCTGTAAGGATCTGCCTGATGCAAAGTGTGGCAAGGCTTCGATGGCAGCTTCACGAACAGGATATTCGCCAGTCTCAAGTAAGTACAGCAACTTGATTTCAACCTCACTTTTATTCAACTCATCAGAACGAAACCCGAGGGATTCGATTGCGCGACGAACGACTTCTTGATCTGGATCATTTAGAGCCTGTAAAAGATAATCGCTCGTTGGAGTGTTTTGCATGTAAGCGATTGTACGGACTGCGACACTTCGTGCAGCAGACGAATCATGGCTAAATAGTCTGACGATAACCGGCAGCAGGATATCCGGTTCGTATCTCCGCAAACCGTAAACGATCCTTTTATCATTGTAAGTCAGGGCCTCCTGATATAACAGCGGGATGGCGCGTTCTTCTTGAAACAGAGCCAATGCCGATAGAAGATCAAGGCGTAAATTGTGATCATCCGTTACAGGAACTGTTGTCAGAAATATTCCTGTGGCATCTGCACCCATTTCTGCGAATAATCGAGCCAAATCAGTTTCCTGCGTTTCTCGATCAAACTGCGGATAAGCCTGAATGAGTAGTGGGGCTGCTTCTACTCCATATTTTTTCAAAGCGATCAATGCGGAATTGCGTACATGGAATTCGCGGTCATGGAGTGCGCTAATGAGATATTGAATGGCATCTGAATCCTGCAATCCCCCCAGAATTTGAACGGCGCGGCGTCGCTCGCTAGCATCTTTGCTTTTCAAAGATGCTAGCGCTTGGATCTTGCCAGCCTGACCGCCTAACTGGGGAGCGGCGTGCTCACCAGAATTACCAGCCGAGAGAGATGGCTCATCACCAGATGTGGGCATACGAATCCTCCATGATATTTGGTGCTATCAACTTGATGTTTCTGGACCTGTACGTATTTTAGCAGTACTTGTCATCTTGCATTGTCACCTTTCAGCTAGAGAGTACCGATTGCTTGTAGCGCGGCTCTGTGAAGATCCTGGCTTATCGCACCGTGCTTAGGTTCAAAGAGCCACCTTTGGGGCCTCCCATGGTTCCCCAGAAGCTTTAGCCCTAGACAATATCCGTCTGCGAGGCACCCGGCCAAGCCAACTCGTCACGACCGATCGCCGATGAGATCAGCGTCGTCCAGCGCACCCGGTCGAGCCAGATTTGCCATACCGGGTGGGCGAAGTTGAGCAGTGGCGTGACCAACTGCTCGCGCTTGCCCAGCGCCAGCAGCGCCGGATACCACTCGGCAAACACGGCGATATCCACGCACTGGCTGACGTGCTGCCCAACTTTCTCCGCCATGTTCTCACCCTCAAACACGAATGTCAGACTCGTCTCAAAATCATAGACCGGCTCGAAGAACCGCTTGTCGAGCAGAATGCAGTGGTCGATGGCCAGGTGCTCGATGCGAGTGCTGAAGCGCTTGAACGGAGCTTCTTTACCGTCCAGACCGGGGTAGCCACCGTGGCGCAATCGGTGCGGTTTGCCTGACAGATCGGTGAAGTCCAGCGCGCGCCGCTCGATCAGGTTGGCCCATACCGCGTCGGTGGCGGTCGGCGGGCCGGCGAAGTTGAGGTAAGCCAAATCGCACAGGTTGCGATCGATGCGGCGGGCGGAATATCCAAATACCTGCACCGTTCCGACTGCCTCGATCTTGCCGATGTGCTTCGTTTCGATGGGGAACATTCGCTTCTCCTTTCCATGAGAGTGGGCGTAAAATGAAATGGCGCAGGGAACAACCACCCTGCGCCTCAGAGATGTATGAGCGACCGTGAAGCGATGCGAAGCATCGCCGGTCAAACGGCCAGCGGGCGATAGCCCGCAGACCGCCAAATGATTATTATGACTTACGCAAGTAGTTCCATTGGTTGTTGTGAACCTGTGTTTTGAAAACGCTACTTACTAACTTCAGTGCTAAATAGTGACAGTCTGTCCCTCGCGAGTTGGAATAAGTAGTCAGAGTTGATATGCCATATCTGTATCCTACCCAGTCCTCCGCCTCCAAGTATGAGACGTTCTCCATCTGTTGAAAATCCCCCAGAGGTGACGGCTGGATTTATCGTGAATGAGTGAAGTAGCTCCAATGATAGTCCATCTAGTAACAGTGCAGTGGGGCCAGATAACGCAAGAACTTGGCTGCTATCAGAGCTGAACATTACATCGCTTACCCAGTACTGTGACATGTATTCACCAACTAGTGATCGATTTTGAACGTTCCATAATCGAACCGAAGTATCACCCAATTGACCTGTCTCATTCATCGTGTTAGCTCCACCCGGTGGAGTCCCTCTCGCGACTGCAATATACTCCCCATCTGGACTCCAAACCAGGGAGTTTATCCGTGAGAAGTTATTGCCAGTGACAATAATATTGTCGCCGCTGTCCACATCCCATATGTGAACCGACCATTCTGGTTGGGTAACATCTGAGCTGTCTACCTCAATACCTGCTACTCGAGAACCATCAGGATCCCATACAGCCGATGACATATCTTCGCCATGTGCAACAACTACGCCGGTTTCCGAATTCCAAATTGTCGAACCACTATCTCCTTGAACAAGAATATATTTACCGTGCGGACTATATGATATGCGCTTGCTATCGGCAGGTACTGCCCAACTTTGCAGACGATTACCAGTCTCAACATCCCAGAAATGGAGTAACGTTTCCATATCATCTGTTGCTAGAGTAGCAATTTGTGTACCTTCTGGACTCCATGCGGCCTCAAACCCCTCCAATGTATATGACAAATACCCGCTAGATATGTCCCACACTCTGACCTTTGAATCCCCAGGGAAATAATAGCGAGAGTGCGTGGTACCATGATCACCTGTTATTGAAAAAAGGTGTGTCCCAGTAGAATCGTAGACGATACGATCTATGTGATCTGGATGTTGATACGTCCAAATCGGCTTCTCTGTCGTTATTTTCCACAGCCGCAGGGTGTTGTCATGATCCACTGAAGCAACATGCTCTCCATCTGGGCTAACAAATACCCGTGAGCCCACATTTCCATCAGGCGATTCCAGTTCAGTAGCAAGATCCTGGAACCAAGCTACATTCCAAATCCAGACTCTATCGTTTGAACCGTCAGAAAAAATCCTGCCCCCGTCTGGACTCCAGAAGGCAAAAAGATATGCATTAACACCTGCCACTTCCGAGTCGTCACTGGTGCTCCATATTTTGCCATTTTGGCCTAGTATCCACTTGCCATCTGGGCTTATCGTAATTGCTCTTGCACCGACATAGTGTGCTTCTATACGCTCTCCGGTTGATGAATCCCACACAGGGAAAATGGCATTGCTGTCTATTGTTGCAATAATTCTCTCATTTGTTGCCCAACTTATACAACTTACTGTGGCCGTATCGCCAGCAAGCGAGGAAATCAGCGAACCGGTGTTTGGATCCCAAATTCTGATCATCCCATCCTCATCAACGGTAGCGATTCGACTTCCATTCGAGTTAAAAATCAAAAATCTAGCTGTTGCATTCCGGCCATTTAATTCCGATACAACATCTCCAGTTTCTGCATCACAGATCTGCACCCGCAGTCCGTTCGATGTTGCGAGCAAGTCGCCGTTTGAACTGACTGACACCAATCTTGTGTCATCTACTGCTGCACATTCTACATTGCGATACACGCGTGCTGATCCAACATCCCATATCTTAAGTACATCCTCATTGTCAGATCTAAACAGGAGACGAGCATTGGAAACCCATGTACTCCATTTTGCCCCCAGAGTGAAGAGTTCCCTTCCACTTTCGGCATTGAGAACCGATGGAGAGAAACCAGGATCGATTATCAGAAGACGCCCGTCCGGGCTCCATTCCGGGGAACCTGTATGGTCAATAGTGTCCAAAATCTCACCCGTGTGCGAATCCCTTATTAAGCCACCAAAATACAGTTTTGTTCCATCTGGACTCCATGGGTTGCTATGTCTACTATTTGTGCATTCTGGCACACCAACACCAGCCGTCAATGTGCTTGGAGAGTCGTAAGTAAATTCGAATTGAGGAAATGGCTGTGTTAAGACTGCCCATAACGCTGACTTACTGGAGGATATTGGGGCTAATTGGTACGCTTCAATCGCTAGTTCTGCTGATTGGGGAAAACTTATGCCTCCGTTGACAACTTGGGCCGCCAAATTGTGTGCTCGTGCAATCTGTTCCGAATTCTCAGCCTCACTTCTCGCAACTGATTCTGCTTGTGCCGTGGCTTGAGCTTGAGCACGCTGAGTAGTTTGAATATTTGCTTGTCGTTTATTTTCCTGAGCCTGGAGCAAGGCACCTATCCCAACGATGGTAGCAGCAATGAAAGCTGCTGCGAATACCAGAGCTACCCAGTTCCGAGCACGCTGGAAGAGATTACTAGTTTCACTTTGCAGATACATGACTGGCGCAAAAAGGTCACGGCCAATTCGCTGGTCTTGGATGATCGATTTCCGAGCCTCTGAGAGAGCAGCATCAGCAGGTCTAAAGGTAGCAAGCGTCTCAAAGAAACACGCAGTTAGCTGGTTTGCCGCCTCATCGCCTATTGGATATTGCATAGCGAGAATGGCAGGCACTTGGGATTGCTGAGCAAGTGCGAGAGCGGCTGGCGCAGTCTCGCAAGCAGCTAGAAAAATCATCCTGGTCAGATTTTTGCCCTCAAGCTGGCGCGCTACGGTCTGTATAGATATTTGCTCTGCCTTACCGTCAATGCCGTTTTCCAAATAGATGTAGCTTTGATCGCCATGCCCAGCGAAGCACAGAACATGGGGGTCCTTCAGGAGAGCGCTTTGCAGCTTGGAGAGCGTAGCATGCAGCAGAATGGTGAACTCAAACCGCCGTCTGCTATTGCCTTTTTCAAGTAAACGCTTGATCTCTTGAGCAGGGTGTTCGATGTTAAGTGTAGCCATATCTGTGGGCGATGCGCCAACATACAAGATACGCAGCTTTCCACTAACAACTGTGCGTCTGGTTTTTTTGATGCCGCTTTCTGTCCGTACCAAAGGATAATTACTCTTTAGAGACAGAAAATCCTGCCCGTCGTGCATGAGTTCCCACGGCAGGGTGGTAAATTCAGGGGGCTCAATCTGCAGGCGCACCCGGATTCCTTCTTCCCCCTTGAGTCGCCCTTGTGCCATACCAAATGCGCGCTCGACAGAGGGTGTGAACACAGCCCGATAGAGCATCTGACCCGTATCAATCAACTGCTCAACCTGTAGAGGACACGCCTGGTGGAGGGCTTCAATGACATCTTGTTCCTGAGGTGTCGGGGCCCAGATGAATGGATGGGGCTCAACGCGGATGTTTCTGGGGCCAGATGCCTCAATTATGTATGCGCCAGGCTGTTCAGAAACCTTTATAGTAAACGAGCCTACAATCTGTTTTGCCATTGATATCTGCCCTTTGAAAGATGTCTGTCTTGCCTGCAATTTTAGTGAGAGTGCAGATTATTACAAAGTGTTCAAGCGATCGGGGTATGCCTTATCGAACGACTCCATTGCCTCCCCCCTACTCGCATACCGATCATAATCATCCAATGGATCATCCTCGACCGGCCCCAGCCAGGTATCGGTGATCTGCCGGAACAGTCGATCTCCCGTCGTCTCGGACATCAGCAGCAGGCCGCACAACACTGGTGGGATAGGCACCTCTGTCGTAACCTCCATCCGCTGCACCACCTGCCAGACTGTGCCCGGCTGTGGCTTGATCCCCGGTGTGTCAATCCAAATAGCATACAGCAGCTCACGTGGATGCGGTTGCACACCAGGCCGCTTGTAGAATGTGATGGTGTAATCCATTAGACTGCTCCTTGTGCTTCATGTCTGTACTGCACGCGCATATTCCCATCCTTGGTGGTCGAGACGCCCAGCTCGATCACATCGCCGGGTCTCACTCCCTCCGCGCCCTTGAGATAGCCGAACAGATTGCCGCGCTCGGTGAAGGCGACCAGTCTATTGCTCTCCTCGGTCACGCGCAGACGCATTCCGGGAAACTGGGTCTTGGCCAGGTGCGCGATGCGCTCCTTAGCCATCCGCTGGCCAGGTTTAGGCACATCCTGCATCCGCTCCGGCAGCGGCTGCCCATTGCCTGCTTTTTGTGTCTTCAGCCAGTTGAACCATACCCCGGTGATGCCCGCGCTCCGTATGGCGGGCTCATGCATGATTGCGCCAGGATAGGCAATCAGCCCAACCTCCGTCTCGCCGATCTCATCCAGCGCTCCCACCTCGCGCAGCGCCTGGATCGACTTCTGAGCGATGCCGGGGGCACGACTGCCATCAGATCGCTGCTCGCCCATCAGCCACACGGCGTTGTCAGAGGTCGGCATCTCACCCATATAGGCGCTCGTCATCGCCCCGCGCAGGATGGCGGTGTGCCGCCCCTCTGGAAATCGCGCCAGGTACCCCTCGGCTG
>JAFGMS010000199.1 GCA_016927375.1 Anaerolineae bacterium | reverse complement strand
TAACACTTTTGAGATGGACCATCGAAGCTCCTTGACGGCAAAAGGCTTATCGAGATCAGAACAGAGTGGAATGTTGGTAGAGCCGGGTGCTTTTGCCGTCTGGCGACCGATATTGTACTACGTTTTTCTGGTGGTTGGCACAGCATGGGTAGCGGTCGAGAATAGCGTGACCAGACAATTGCCCCCTCACCTGCGACCATCGGTTGGGAATGAAAATAGCAGCAGCTTGTAAGTGATTATGGCATATGGATTCCCGCTTTCGCGGGGATGACAGAATTGGCGAAGGTCGGTCATGCTGAGGCTTGTGATAGCAGTAGACACATACTAAAGCGCAAAGCTTTTAACTCGTTGCTCGTTACTCAGTACTATTTTCAAGGGAGCGAACATGCCTTATTACAAGAAGCTGGTTGGAGAAAAATGCTATCTTTCTCCTTGCCGCCCAAGCGATGCGGAAAAGTGGGCGGAGTGGTTCAACGATCTGGCTGTGGCTCTTCCTTTGGGTGATGAAGCTTACATGCCCAGCACCCTGGAGAGCGAGCATGAGACAGTCGCCTCGATACTCAAAAACAAGGGGTATGTGTTTAGCATCGTTGATCTTGAGAGTGACACATTGATCGGCCGGTGTTTGCTGTTCGATATGAACAAGGTTGACCGGACAGCAATGATGGGGATTGTCATCGGTGAGAGGGCGTACTGGGGCAAGGGATATGGTCAGGAAGCGACCAGGCTCTTGCTGGATTACGCCTTCAACCTGCTGAACCTCAACAGTATCATGCTGGGGGTTTTCTCGTTCAACACCCGGGCGCTCAACTGCTACCTGCAAGTAGGGTTCAGGGAGATCGGCAGGCGGCGGCAGGCGCGGATCATCGGGGACAAGAAGTACGATGCGATTTTGATGGACATCCTGGCAGAGGAATTTGCATCCACATATGTGAGCGGCTTTGTTAGTCAAGAATGAGAGTAGGAGAGGACAGATATGTTCGAGCTACCTGAGTATGTGACCCTGGCTAAACAGATCAATGAAACGCTGAAGGGAAAAGCGATCCGAAGAGGACAGCTGGGAAACAGTCCTCATAAGTTCGTCTGGTATAACAGGGGGCACGATGAGTTCGAGCGGCTGACGCAAGAAAAGACAATCGGCGAGGCGCGGGAAAAAGGGAGATGGCTCTTTGTGCCATGCGAGCCCGGCTACGTGCTGCTGTTCGGCGAATGCGGGGGCAAGATGCTCTACCACACTCCGGGCTCAAAGGTGCCCAAGAAATATCATCTGTACATCATGTTTGAGGATGGCTCGTTCTTTACTGTGATGACGCAGATGTGGGGCGCGATAGAGCTCTACGAAAAAGGGCAGGAACTGAGTAGAGAGTACATCAAAGGGATGAAGCCTACGCCGGCTGAGCCGGAGTTCACCTTCGATTACTTCAATGCCCTGATCGATGGGGTGGCGGCGGGCAAGAAGCAAAGCGTCAAAGGGCTGCTCACGCAAGACCAGATCATCCCCGGATTGGGCAATGCCATCGCCCAGGACATCATGTTCCGGGCCCGGCTTCACCCCAAGCATGCGGTTGGCGATCTCAGTGCGGACCTGCGGCGAGGGCTGCATCAAGCCATCCTGGATACCGTCGATGAGATTGTCGAGAAAGGCGGCCGCTACGACGAATATGATCTGTATGGCAATCCGGGGCAATATACACGCCTGATGGACAAGAACGCAGTCGGCAATCCCTGCCCTGAGTGTGGAAGCACTATTGAGAAGATGCAGTACCTGGGAGGAGCATGCTATTTCTGCCCAAGCTGCCAAAAGTGAGGTCTCTCCATTCTTCCCGTGACCGGGCAACTCTGCCTGTCAGGTTGCCGCGCCGGGAAGGTTGTCTGTCCTGGCAGCCATAATAAAATCGTTGCGGTGTAGGCCTTTGATCTTGTGTGTCCACCAGGTGACCGTCACGCGTCCCCACTCGGTGAGAATCGAAGGGTGATGGTCTTCAGCTTCCGCCAGCTCACCCACCTGGTTGGTGAAGGCCAGCGCCTCTGCAAAATCGGCAAACTTGAAAACCCGCTCGAGGCGGCGAATACTATCCCGCTCCACGAGGCTCCAGTCAGGGACCTGGGGATGAAGCTCGGCGATCTCCTCATCTGTCACTATTGGCGCCCCAGCGTGGCAAGCCGTGCATTTCATTTGAGACAGCGTATTCATAAGCATTGCTCCTCGCACATCTGAACACCACTTTGGATTGTAGCGACATCCAGCGAGATTTCAATCGATCACATCGCTGCTTTGCTACACATAGCTGGTTGTGGAGTGCGAAGTAACGCTGGAAAGCTTGCACTCTTGTCGCCGAAATGATGCAGCTGTACAGTTACAGAGACACGTCTATTCCCCGATCACGCAAATACTCTTTGACCTCTCGTATACTCAGGGTGCGATAATGGAATACAGAAGCAGCCAACAAAATACTCGCACCGCCCTGGGTGACCGCATCATAGAAATCAGAGAGCTTCCCGGCTCCGCCGGAGGCAATTACAGGCACGGTGACGGCATCTGATATGGCTTTGGTGAACGCCAGATCGTAGCCTGCTTGCGTCCCATCACCGTCCATGCTTGTCGGCAAGATCGCGCCGGCGCCCAACTCCTCACACTGCTTAGCCCACTCAGCAGCATCCTTTCCAACTGCGCGGGTGCCGCCGGCAACTACTACTTCGAAACCTGATATCATCGCCGGGTTCCGGTGTGCATCGATGGCCACTGTGATGGTCCCGGACCCAAATTGCCCGGCCGCCTCGCCGATCAGCTCAGGGCGCTTGACCGCGGCACTGTTCATCGATACCTTGTTGGCACCGGCTTCGAGGAGCAGCTCGATGTCCTGTAGTGTCGATATACCGCCACCAACAGTAAGCGGGATCTCGATAACCGAAGAGACATTCTTGACCCATTCGAGGCGGGTCTTGCGATTCTCCAATGTGGCGGCGATGTCCAATAAGGCCAGTTCGTCAGCACCTTCACGCTGGTAGAACACGGCATTCTCTACCGGATCTCCAGCATCCTTCAGCTCCACAAAGTGAATACCCTTGACCACACGACCATCTTTCATATCAAGGCAGGGCATAATCATAATATTTAGCATAGCTTTTCCTTTGAAAGTAGCAACGAGTTAAAGTCTTGGGAGAGATTGACTCTCCACTGAACTGGACTTTCGCCTTTTCTCGCCATCAAACAATTTCTCGCCGCAGAGATCGCAGAGCCCACAGAGATTTTTTAGTTTTTCTCTGCGATCTCGGCGTTCTCTGCGGTAAATCTATGCGCACATACAAAAAGGCGAAACTACAGCACTGAAAATAGTGCTGAGTGCCGAGGCGGAAGCCGTCTCCACTTTGATGGTTACTTCTCCCGGGTCCGGCAGCTCAGGCAGCTCGGTTTATCGCATAACAGGAAATTGGGATTGTCCCGCAGACGCTTTTCTGTGTAGCGCAGCAGCGGCTCAAGTGGGATCACCTCGCAACGCCCCATGCCGATGTGCGTCACGGTGGTCATCTCGACCAGCTCTATCCAGATGGCGTTGAAGCCTTCTCTACAGCCTGGGATGTTGGGCAGCTCCTCGATGTCGTCAAGCGTGAGGGCCCAACGCGTGAAGGTCTTGCGCCCGGCGCGCTGCTCGGCCAGGTGTAAGGAGAAGTTCTCACGCTGGTCGGCCCCCATCAGCAGCACAACGCCATCGTGGGCCTCCAGCCAGGCGATCGGCGCCAACGGGTTCTGCCGGGTCTGGGAAGCCAGTACATGACGAGCGTGTGCGCCCTGTGCAATAAATGAAAAGATAGGATGCGTGCTGCGCAGCGTCTCAGCATCACGGCGCAGCACTTCGGCGACCAAGCCACAGTCGGGGTGCACCGGCAGATCGGGGCGGAATATCTCGGCTTTCCGGTTGATCTGGTCACCCGTGCCGTAGCGGATAGCATTGTCCGGCGGACCAACCTGGGGGATGACCTGTGTCTGGTAGGTGAACGCAGGCATAACAACGGTTCCTGCTGCTGCCAGGAGTGCGGTCACAATGGCCCTCTCTCCTCCTTCAACTGCTCCCAAGGCCGGCAGGCTGATATGTGCGATGAGGCTTGTATTCTCAGTCAGGCCAAGCTCATCGCGAAGCTGTGTCTCGATATCTTGAGCGGTGATCGTGTTTGCCATACGTTTCCCCTTCCCAGTGACTTCAAGGGTTACACTTTCTCAGCAGCAAGGCCGCCAACCGCAGATGGCCCCTTCTGGAATGTAAACGACATGGTCGTATCTGTCAAAAGCGAGCTGCGCCAAGAGCGCTCTGAGAAGAATATCGGCCTGAGCCTTTGCCTCCACCTTGTCTAGTACAGTTGGGCATAAATAGAACCGGAATTAAGATGTGCTTCTTGCCCAATTGTTTAAGTATCATAAGTGTCAACTTAACGAGCATCGACGCATATTGTCATTCCCGCGAAAGCGGGAATCCATAAGTTACAATGACGCATAGCCCAACAAAGCCGGATTGACGCAAAGCTTAAGTTGACACCTATGGGTTTACTTACGCCCCGAAATACTAGTATTTCCCTCATCCAGTAGATGTCACTTGTGGTGCGGGTGGGTTTCCGGATTAGTAAATGGTATCTCTTGTGTATGACTGATGCCAAAAGCTCACATTTTCAAGAACAACTATGAGCGTTAGGAAGGCTCACCGGACAATCGCTCGCGCACTGCTCAATCATGTACTTCACATTGACCTGCCGCTCGGCCCACTGCCTGACCAGCGTGCCCTGGGTGCTGCCACAGGCCAATCGCATCTACTCTGATTTCGATGTATGATCCGCTGAAGCCGAGTTGCAAGTCTACAAGTCATGGTTACCAGCCTTCAACCCACAAACTCACTCACAACCATCAGCTATAGAGTGAGCACAGCGAACAAGCCATATGCTGTCAGCCAAATGTCATAGGCTGGATGCTCACCGGAAAGGACTTCCACAACAGTGACGCAAACACTATATCCTCTAACCTTCACGCCCGTTCTCAAGGACTATATCTGGGGGGGGCGCAATCTGGAAAAACTGGGACGCGACCTGCCGGAAGGCACCATCGCCGAGAGCTGGGAGATCGCCGGGCACGAAGATGGAACGACTGTGGTAGATAATGGTCCGTTTGCCGGCAAGAAGCTCACCGATGTTCACACCGAGCTGGGCCTGGCTCTCATCGGGCACAGCAATAACTGGGCCCAGGAACGAGGTAAGTTCCCTCTGCTCATCAAGCTGCTCGATGCTAACCGCCCACTGTCCGTTCAGGTTCACCCTAATGATGCCTACGCTCTGTCCCACGAAGGCAACGAGCTGGGCAAGACCGAGATGTGGGTTGTTCTGCATGCCGAGCCCGGAGCGGAGGTGATCCTGGGAGTTAAAAAGGACACAACACCGCAAGCCTTCCGCCAGGCATTGGAAGAAGGCCGGCTGGAGCCCTACCTGCACCATGTGTCTGTCAAAGCCGGCGATCACATCTGTGTGCCGGCCGGCACCTTGCACGCCATCATGGGTGGGCTGATCATCGCCGAGATCCAGCAGAACTCCAATACCACCTACCGAGTATACGACTGGAATCGCGTGGGTGCAGACGGCAAGCCACGCCCGCTTCACGTCGATAAGGCGCTGGACGTCATCAATTTCGATCAGGTCGAGCCGGGGCTGAGCCCCCCTGAGCCAATCTCGGAGAGTGACGGGGTACGCCGGTCACGGTTGTGCAGCAATACATACTTTGTCACCGAAAGGGTCGAGATGGCCAAAGGCACAATCTACCGCGGCAGCTGCTCGGGCGACAGCCTGGAGATATGGGGGGTGGTTGAGGGCAATGTAGTCATCGATGCTGTCAGCCTGCGGGCCGTTCGATTTGCCTTGCTGCCCGCTGCCCTGGGTGATTTCACTGTTACTGCACTCTCCAAAACCACCCTCCTCCGTACCTACGCAGATGATTCCTAATGGCACTTGGCTAATGACTTATAGCGTATCGCTGTAAACTCAAAAAGCACATGGGTGATCTTAACCACCACGCCTGTGATCTAAAAAAGCATGCGTGTGATCTTAACCACCACGCTTGTGATCTTAGACATTATCACGGTTTATTTTGCTGAGGCGCAGTAACACTCAGAATATGGCTCTTTTCCCGCTTGGAGAATTTAATCGTGATAAT
>JAFGMS010000198.1 GCA_016927375.1 Anaerolineae bacterium | reverse complement strand
TTTATGCTTGCGAATTGTGGTGATCGCTGAATCAATCCCACAAATCTGCGTAGACCCACTTTTATACTTTCCTATACGACAAGAAAGGGGCATAGAGAATGGGCGGAAGCTGGGCAGGCGGCGCATATTGGAGGCCTGCTCTGGTTGTGGAATGCACCCCAGTACTTTAGTCCGCTTGCACGAAATCGAACTTTCCCCTATTATGGTTGGCAACAATCGAGGTTTTGATATCAAATTGCTTTCTTGTTCGCTGCTCTAAGCACACTTAACGCAATCTTGTACCATAGGGAATCATTATTCCACCAGTGGTATTGAAGAAATACCAGGAGATCAGTCGTCATGCCGCAAAGTAGAACATCTTATGCCAAGATCAAAGTGCTTGGTATCGGCGGTGGGGGCAGCAACGCCGTTGATCGCATGATTGAGGAAGGTCTGGAGGGTGTCGAGTTCGTCTCGATCAACACCGATGCGCAAGCTTTGGATATTTCTGAGGCGGGTACAAAGATCCAGATCGGCAAAAAGCTGACACGAGGGCTGGGTGCCGGAGGCGATCCGGAAGTAGGCCGCAAAGCTGCCGAAGAATCCCGAGAAGAGATCACTCAAATGCTAAACGGCTCTGATATGGTCTTCATCACCGCCGGCATTGGTGGAGGCACCGGTACAGGTGCGGCCCCAATCGTGGCTGATGTCGCCAGAAAGCAAGGCGCATTGACTATCGGCGTGGTGACTCGTCCTTTCAGCTTCGAAGGTCGTCACCGCGAGCGTGCCGCCACTGAAGGAATCGAAAGGTTGAAGACAGCCGTAGATACACTGATTGTGATCCACAATGACCGCCTGCTTAAGATTGTTGACAAGCGCGCCAGCCTCCAAGACGCCTTCACGATGGCGGATGATGTTTTACGTCAGGGCATTCAGGGCATCAGCGAGCTTATCACTATCCCCGGGCTGATCAATCTCGACTTCGCCGATGTCCGCGCTATCATGGCAGAGGGCGGGGCAGCATTGATGGCAGTAGGAACCGCCAGCGGTGAGGACCGCGCCCGCAAAGCCGCCCAACAAGCCATCACCAGCGAACTACTTGATGTGACTATCAATGGCGCAAGTGGCATCCTGTTCAACGTCACCGGCGGAACAGAAATGAGCCTGTTTGAAGTTAACCAGGCCGCCGAGTTGATCCGCGAGACAGCAGACCCGAATGTCAATATGATCTTCGGCGCAGTGGTTGATGACAAGATGGGTGACACCATGCGAATCACCGTCATAGCTACTGGCTTTGGGCAGATTCGCTCCTCCCGTCCACGCTTTGGCGGCGAACGTATAGCTGCTCCGGCTGTTCCTCCACAGCAGCTCCAACGTCCCAATGAGGTAGATGATAAACAATCTACCTACGAGATGAGTGACCTGGACAAACCAGCCTTTATGCGTCGTTACTACGATGAAGCAGACGAAGATTAATAGACTCCCACCCCAGGAATCAAAACACCCCCTGAACGGGGGTGTTTTCTGTTTACGCTCTCTCCCCCACAACCAGTGCAGTTGGACGCATGTAATCCCGGAATTAAGACACCTTTCCTTTCCAACTGCTCCAGTGTTGCGCGTATAGCCATAACTACGGGGACACTTAAGGTACCCCATTTGCAGTCTATGTCAGAAACAATGATAATGTTGAACAGCGTACTTAATAACCATACCCATGTCTCCGGAGAAAACCCGTGGGCAAGGAATCTGCACCAGATAAGCTGGATGAAAAGCAAAGAGCAATCGATCTGTTTCTGACCCTGGATGAGATTCGTGATACTGTGCCGGAGCCCTCGACAATGCTGAGTTCCATGGTGAACTTTCTGGCCGAGGAATTCAGGACAGATGCATGCTTACTGGCTTTGGTTCATCGCGATACTGGAACCCTCGAGCTCAAGGCAATCAGCGAGCGGAGTGACAAACTGCGCAACATTGGCCCAGAGATCATTCGTCAAATCGCAGAAAGTACCCTTAAGCTAAATGGTATCCAGATCTGGTCTGCGCAAGAATTGCTCGCTCAAGCAGCCATCCCGGACACCTCTCCTTGGGAGCAAACACAACTTGCGGTCGTTCCCGTAATTATGGGTACGCTAGAGCACCTCGGCGCACTGGTACTGGTTCGGTCCGAAGCAGCCTTTAGCAACACAGAGAAAAAGCTGTTGGATATCGTCGAAAGTCAACTCGATTCGGCTGTGATCCAGGGATATCTGTATTATGAACTCCAGTTGCGCAATAAGGAATTGGAGACTATCTATCGCATTGACTGCATCCGCGATAAGCACTTGCCATTCGATGAAATGCTCACTCGAGTTCTGCATGAGCTTCGCACCGTGATCCAGGCTGAGATGGGCTTCATCATGCTCTACCATCGCGCTGACGACAAACTGGAGCTGCGAGCCTTCACTCACGACGATCTCTTCCACATCCATCAGTACTATGACACCATCCAGCAGATAGCACACGAAGCGCTTCGAAAAGCCCAATTGGTATTCCACAACGAATTGAACAGCGAGCTGGATTCGATCATGTGTATTCCTCTCATCCTACGCGAGGAAATCCTGGGCGTTTTCGGTGTCGTCAATCGCTACAGCACGCGCGGTTTCGATGAGGGCGATCGACGTCTGCTTACTGCAATTGCCAGCCAGATGGATACCGCTATCTTCGAAGGCTTGGAAAAACGCCGTCTGCGCCAGGTGCTGGGCCGCTCCGTCGACCCTGCTGTGATGGAGCGCCTACTTGCAAACCCGGATGTGGATTTCCTCAAAGGGGAACGAGCTGTGCTCAGTGTCCTCTACGCAGATATTCGAGGCTCAACAGCACTGGCTGAGCAAACACCACCGGAACTTCTAGTAGGATTCATCAACGACTACTTGGGCACTATGGCTGAAGTGGTTTTGTCGAATGAAGGCACACTGGATAAGTTTGTCGGTGACGAAGTGATGGCCTTTTTTGGCGCGCCCCACCCCGACCCTGATCATGCTGTCCGTGCTATCCGGGTCGGCTTGTTAATGCAAGAAGCCCACCAAAAAGTAATGTTCGATTGGGAACAACGCGGTGTGCTCCCTGCTCCGATTGGAGTAGGTATCGCTACCGGCGAGCTGATTGTAGGTGAGATGGGCTCAGCACAACGCACTAACTACACAGTAATCGGCAGAGCTGCAAATTTGGGAGCACGCATCTGTAGTGTGGCAAAGGCAGGACAGATACTCATCAGTAAAAATACCTATAACGAGGTTAAAAAACGTGTCGAGGCAGCCCCTATCTCCGGCCTAAGAATGAAGGGGGTTAGCGAACAGGTTACAGTCTATCATGTCACTGGTTTACTGGAATAGAAAACGGGCAAGGTTTTGTCTGGTATAATTTGAATAATAGGCATCAGCCAACCCACGGTTAAAGTCAGCGGCTCGAAAACAGCCAAAGGACCAAGCCAATACCTGGTGGGACAAGTACCGGTTATTAAGAGAGCCAAACCGAGGAGTGGCTCATGAGCCAAGGCTCACCAATGGGATGAAAATGGCAGCACGTGATTGGGCCTTTGGATTCCCGCTTTCGCGGGAATGACAGGAGAGCGGTATGCTCAGTTGACACTTGAGACAGCAGCAGGTGCATACAGAGCTTTTGACTCATCACTCATCACGATTTTCAAGAGAGTTTTTGATGAATTTTTCGTAAAAATAATGAGTAGAACCAAGGAAACCGGGTAAAGTAGTAGAGAAACGGCTCCATCAATGCCACCCGGCAATCCTTCAAGACTTGCATCGCCTTGATATATGTTATATATAAGCAAGGGGGATTTAACAGAGGGCATGCAAAAGCAAAGGGTAGAGGATGGGCCGAAAGACAAAAAAGACTCGTCAAAAACAGCACGAGCCCATAACAAGAACCGCATCACCCAGACTGGTACAGTGGTACAGTCGCCTCAAAGCACACTTAAGTACACAAGACGAAGGACAGCAAGGTATGGCAGAGCCTAAACAGAAACAATCAATGACCTGGATGATCGCTGAAGACGATATTGCAATCCGGGAGGTGATCGAGATGATGTGTGAATTATGGGGATTTACAACCATCTCGTTCAAGGACGGCTTCCAGGCTATGGAATATCTCAGCAGCAATCATCTACCCACTCCTTTGCCTGATATTGCACTGCTGGATATCCGAATGCCTGGTCCTTGGGGACATGAAATCAGCGCCAAGATCCGCCAGCATCCCGAGATCAGTGACATCGGTATCGTCCTGATGACCGCCTATGAGCTACCAGGAGCAGATGAAGATCGCTATCTACATTCATCTGGCGCAGATCAGCTACTTTTCAAGCCTCTTCCCCCTATGGAGGAATTGTTGGGCTTTGTCAAGAAAGTCCTTGAAAGGCGGAAATCACAAGGTTAGTTTGGCAGCCTCATGACATATGCCAATAAGCTGCCGGCTATCTCACCGCTCACACTATGACAGGGCCACTAGAAACTTCCAAAGATGCTGCTGGTACATTGCCATCACCCGCGGAGCAAGATCAGCCTAAGCACAGATTGAGGAGATTTGCCGCTTCAATCCGTACAGCTATCATCTTGCCCTATTCGTTCTTGACCGCCACCATTGCCCTCCTTGGTCTCTTCATTGTACTACGACTACTGGCAAACTCCATCGAAGAACGATTTACAAACCAACTGCTTGAAGCTGGGCGTGCAGCAAGTGATGCGCTCGTACGGGAGGAGCAACATCATTTGGAAGTACTGCGCCCGATGTCCCAGACAGTTGGGCTAGCGGACGCCATCGAAGACCGTAATATCACCGACCTACGCCAATTAATCGAGGTACATGCCTACAACGGTAATCTGGACAGCGTACTGATGTTGGATGAAACTGGGGAATTGTTGTTACGCCTTGACGCAATCCGGAAAACTCATGTTGAACTAGTAGATGACTACCAGTTTGGCACAGGTGGCAACTATGCCCACCTTCCAATGGTAGCCTCGGTCTTGGCCGGTTATGTCGATGAACGCGGCGACAAATTCGCCAGTCTGGTGGATACACCACTTGGCCCTGTCTTGTACACCAGCGCACCAATTGTAGACTCTTCGGCAAACGGCTACACAAGAACAGTCGGTCTTGTCGTCGTGGGCACAACATTGGAGCGGCTGCTCATACATCTCAGGAGTGAGGCGCTAGCCAACATTGCCGTCTATGGCCAGCCGGGAGCACCAATAAGCAGCACTGTACCCGACTGGGAACAAGACGCGCAGCGAGATGCGCTCCAGGTCGATGCACAACTTTACCAAACAGCCATCACCAGTCCCAACGATACCCCCCTGCGGGACATCCGGTCTGTGACTCTCTTCCAGCGTGATTACCGGGCCGTTTACTCGCCAATGATTATCCGGGGACAAACTGTCGGCGTCATGGCCGTTCTGCTCCCTGCTCGTTTCGTGCTGAGCCCTATTTCAACCAGCCGAGACACTTTCATTCTGATCTTCTCCCTGGGAATCGGCTTAACTATACTCATTGGCTTGTGGATCGCGCGAAGCATCGTTGGGCCTATCTTCGAACTCGTAAGAGTATCTCGTGCTGTCGCCAACGGCGACCTGACCCAGCGGGTGAATATCCAATCCAGCAACGAATTGGGAATGCTATCACATGCTTTCAATGAGATGACAGCCCGCCTGGACTCATACACAAGCGAGCTCAGAAAAGAGAATGCCCGAACCAACGCCGTTCTGGGCAGCATTGCAGACGGAGTAATACTGCGTGATCCCACCGGCAAAATCATCCTGGCCAATCCGGCAGCCAAAGCAATGCTGAGTGGTAAAGATGGGTTCGATCCGATGCGGCTGGAAACTTTCTCAATCCCTCGCGACCAGAGCGAGATAGCGCCTCGTTTTGAAATCGACATGCGCACGATCAGCATCAGCATGGCCCAGGTTCACCTACCAGATCAAGAATACATCGGCGACGTGCTAGTGCTGCGCGATGTCACCCGCGAGGCAGTCGCAGAACGCACCAAAGACAGCTTCCTGAACCAAATTAGTCATGAGTTGCGCACACCGCTCACTGCCATCCAGGGTTATGCCGATATCCTACGCAAGCAGTATAGGCATCTACGGCCTGCAGCCCGAGAGCGCGCCGCAGAATCCATCTACCAAACTTCCCAGGCACTGGCCAAAATGATCGATCAGATCATCGATTTGACAGCTATGCAGAGTGGCAGCCTGGTGCTCTCCTCTGAGAAGCTGAACCTGGTCCGGCTCGTCAATAGGACAGTTGATCAATGGCGACAGCAGTTCAAAGTGCACAACTTGAAGCCAAGCGTTGTGGCCAGCGCAACCGAAATCTATGTGGTGGGAGACGCCCGTCGTTTGGATCGCGTCCTGGATGCCCTGCTTCGCAACGCTTGCGAATTCAGCCCGGGTGGCGGGCCTCTCAAAATCACCCTCCAAGAGAAAGACAGTCAGGTAAATTTGAGCATTAGCGATCCTGGTGTTGGGATTGCAGAAGAGGATCTCCCACATATCTTTGAGCGTTTCTATCGAGGCAGTCCCAAAGATCCCACCGGCAAAACGATTGACATCCGGGGCATGGGCCAGGGTCTGTTTGTGGTAAAATCAATCGTGGAAGCACATGGTGGAACCGTAGATGTTAAGAGCACAGTGGGCGAAGGTTCTACTTTCCGTATTTCTCTACCGCTTGCTTCCGGATACGAGAACGCATGACAGTACAGACGCAGTCTGAGACTCAACCGGTTCCAGGCTCAAGCAACCTTGATGAACCGGAAAAGCGAAAGCGCCGATATCCCTGGCTACTGATTTTGGCTTTAGCAATCCCGGTCTGTCTCTGGATGATATCGCAGGCCGCTTTGTTTGGTCTAGGTGCCAACCAGGTTGAGGACACTGTTCTCTCCAACATGATTGCTGATTACAGTCAGTGGGGCCCTCAGCAGTTCAGTCCGCTCAAACCCGAGTTGATTGGAACTATTCGTGCCGATCAAGCAACATTGATTGCTGGCGCAAGAGCATTTGGCACCATCGTCCCTTTTGTGCCATTTGGCACCAACATGTATATCACAGAAGTGCCCAGTGCGACACCGACACCCACACCAACCAAAACAGCAACGGCAACGGCAACACCAACCAACACTACCATCCCCTTGTGGCCAACATGGACACCCACTGAAACAAACACGCCCCAAACAGAGGTTACTCCGATTGGCCCCACAGTCATTCCGTTCACTATTCCCCCTCCCCTGCCCACTGTTCAATTTAGTGAAGCAACCTACAGTATTAATGAGAACGCAGGCAATATAACTATTACTGTGACGCTGAGCTCTGCATCCGCACAGACCATCACAGTCTCCTGTGCCACAAGTAACGGCACTGCAACAGCACCCGCAGACTATACCAGCACCGCTAATGTACTAACTTTCTTGCCTGGTCAAACTGCCCGGACCTTTGATGTTTCTATTGCAGACGATACCCTCGATGAGGAAGATGAAACCCTGCAAGTTACGCTGAGTGCCCCGGTCAACGCAACATTGGGTGCACCCAACCCGGCAACTATTACCATCCTGGATGATGATACAGCCCCAAGCGCGCAGTTTCTGACAATAAGTCTTGTCACTAACGAAGGCGATACGACTAACCAACAAGTCACAGTCATCGTTGTTCTCAGTGCTGCATCGGGCAGATCCCTCAGTGTTGATTATGTCTCCAGTGACATCACGGCGACGGCCGGCTTAGACTACCAGGCCACAAGCGGAACGCTGACCTTCACACCCGGTCAGACAAGCCGAACCTTCAATGTGACGATTATCAATGACACCATAGGGCCAGAGGGTAATGAAACCCTTAGCCTGACCCTTAGCAACCCGGTCAATGTGACCATCGGTGCCAACAATCCAATCCCGCTGACCATCATCGATGACGATCCGGTACCCCCAAGTCCATGCACCGGCTATGTCGGCACATACACTCTTGCCCATTCAGCATTTGCTCTTGTTGACGATACCAGCCTGGATGTAGCCTGCGGACAAGCTATTGTGGTCGATTTGGGTTCGACGCCAGTCATCGCTAACGACGACACGGCCTTCGATTTTGCAATTTATGAGCGGCGAGATGGGGCGACAGGTAATATCGAAATGGATTGGATGATTGTCCAGATTGGCACCAGCAGCGCTGGCCCTTGGCTGACGGTCTTCTACTGGGGTGATGGCGGCCTGGATTCCAATACCAGTTTAGGAAGAAATGGCTTTACAGTCACCGAAGCTGACAACGAGCCTATTCCGATGACAAACCCACAACTCCTGTATGTACCAACGGCCCCGCTCCTGATCACCGGGGTGGGCATTGATGTGGACGCCCTTGTGACTCCTGGTATCTACCAGTGGCTGCGAGTATTTGCTCCCAATGGTGGCACAAACGATCCCGCCCAGGTAGATTATATTGAAATCATCACTCCCTAAGCTCAACTCTGCACACACCTTGCTGAATGTTTACGCGAAGCAACATTTTAAGCCATAGCTGAGTGAGTGGGCATGGCTTAAGCACAGACAGACATCATCGCTTGCGTCCAAAAAGTTGGATGCCCTCAAATATGGTTATATACTTCCTAACTAGACGGAACATCCAGGAAACAGATGATTCCGTTGTTTGTTATCCTACTTGCCTGCCAACGAGGTGAAATCTATGACAACCAAATGGGCCGAGCGTTATGCGTCCCGAGTCGAAAAAATGCAAAGCTCGGCGATTCGTGAAATTCTCAAAATCACCCAGGAGCCGGACATCATTTCCTTCGCCGGGGGACTGCCTGCTCCAGAGCTCTTCCCTGTACAGCGGATCATGGAGGCATCGCAGCATGCCCTGGAAGAGCAGGGTTCCACCGCTCTCCAGTACACCATCACAGAGGGCTACCCGCCTCTGCGCGAGATGATCGTCGAGCACATGGGCCGATACGGGATCAACTGTGATATCAACAACATCCTGATCACAGCCGGCTCGCAGCAGGCACTCGATCTGATCGGCAAGGTGTTCCTTGATGCAGGCGACAACATCATGGTCGAGCAACCCACCTACCTTGGTGCAATACAGGCCTGGAACGTCTACGATGTGCAATACGTCACCGTACCAACGGATGACGACGGTATGCTCATCGATGGACTGGAACAGGCACTGGAGACAAACAAAGCAAAGTTCATCTACGCCATGCCCAATTTTCAAAACCCGATGGGCATCAGCACGCCCAGCGTACGGCGCAAAGAGATCGTCCGTTTGGCCGATCACTATAACATGCCCATCGTCGAGGATGATCCTTATGGGCAGCTGCGCTACGAAGGTGATGATGAGCTTCCTCTCATCGCCCTGGATGCCCAGCTCAGGGCTGAGAACAGTGAGCGCTTCACTACTGGCAATGTCATCTATTTGAGCACCTTCTCCAAAACACTTTGCCCCGGCTTCCGTGTAGCATGGGTGACGGCCCCTGAGGATGTGATCTTCCGCCTGGTGCAAGCCAAGCAAGCCGCCGATCTCCATACCGGTACCCTTGCCCAGGTCGTCGCTCACGAAACGGCGCGGGACGGTTTTATCGAGAAGCACGTCGCTGAGCTCAGGCGGGTCTACGGTGAACGTCGCGACCTGATGCTCTCCCTGCTGGAAGAACTCTTTCCACCTGGCGTGACGTGGACACGGCCCAAGGGTGGCCTGTTTCTGTGGATACGGCTGCCGGAGGGGATGAACAGCACCGAGCTGCTCAAGAAAGCCGTCGAGCAGAAGGTAGCCTTTGTGCCCGGGAGTCCCTTCTACCCGCTCGGTGGTGGTGAAAACACCATGCGGATCAATTTCTCTAATGCCCTGCCCGAGCAGATCGAAGAGGGAATGAAACGGCTGGCTGCGGTGATCAAGGCCGCCATGCAATCATCTAATCCGTAGTCTCATATAAAGCATCGGGGATTGATAGCAAAGCCAGATTGAAAGCTCGAACCATGAGCGAACACCAACAGCAAAAAAAGAAACGCCGACCGATCCTGCTTTACATCCTGCTCGGCCTGGTTGGACTATGTGCCACCCTCTTGACCATCTCGGCACTGAGCAATCGCTTTCTTCCCACTGGCCCAGAACATCTCGACCGTCTTACCGAGGTTGACCGGGCCCGTATTGCCGAAGCCATTCATCTCAAGCAGACACTTGGCGACCAGGTCTGGCCAGATTGGGGACAGACTGATATCCCCTTGCTGGTTCAGAATGCAGAATATGCCTTTCTTTATGGTTGCCCGCAGCAGCCGCCAGGCTGGGAAATCCTGGGAGATGAGGAGTTTGGCGGTTACCCTGTCTACCGCGAAGCAGGCGGCAACCATGAGGCTTTCACCGAACTGCTGATCGGAGATGTATGGGTCGGCAGCATGTCAACCAAATGGGAGCTCGACGCATTCATGATGTCCCAGTTCCGCGAGATGATCCCAGCCCCTATCAACCAGGTCGTCCCGTACCGGTTGTTCATCCTGTCCAGCGAGATATACATAGCAGGCCTTTTACATGAGACTTTCCATGCTTTCCAGGCCATGACTGCCCGCAACCGGTTCGATGACGCAGAACTGGCTCGCCAGGACAATGAACGCTATTGGGCCGCCGATGAGGCGATGCAAGATGCCTGGTCCACCGAGATCAATCTGCTCATTGGCGCTGTGCAAGCCAAATCTGATGACGAATCCAGAGATATGCTCGGCCAGTTTCTGGAGCAGCGAGCCAGACGCCGCACAGATGCCAACCTTGACAGCGCACTCATCGAATTCGAGCACCGCTATGAGTGGCTGGAAGGGCTCGCCAAATACGTCGAGCTGGGCATTTGGGAAACGGCAGGCCAGACACCAGATTATGAACCACTATCCGAAATCGAGGCCGATCCCGACTTCCAGGGCTATTGCACTTTCAACCAGCGATGGACATCCGAGATAATCACGATGCGCAACATGGCCCATGATTCAGCTACCACCCGCTTCTATTACACCGGCATGGTACAGGCACGCTTGCTGGATCGCCACCTGCCTAGCTGGAAGGAGCGTACGATGCAAGAAAGCATCTGGCTGGAAGATCTTTTAGCCGAGGTGGCAACCCCCTGAGAGGCAGCCGTCAAAGCTTAAAAAGAGCCGACTCCCCCAAGCAGAGAAATCGGCCCTTTAGATTGTTCGTACCCCCACTATTCTCAGCGAATAGCCTGATCGATGGCCGCGCTGACGGCATCGATATCCGCTGGCAGCTCCAACGGCGGGTTGGGGTAGCGTGCCTCGACTGCCTCCAGCGTGCCATCATGATAGCCCACCTTGAAACCCGTAAACTTCAGGCCGTGTGCAGTAGAGATCACCACCACCCGATCGGAGGTCTTGATCTCGCCGCGCTCCACCATCTTGAAAAGCACAGCTAGTGCGACGCCGGTATGAGGACAGCAGTACATCCCTGTACGATCAGCACGGGCGGCAGCATTGGCCAGTTCGTCCTCGGTGGCTTGGTCGACAATACCATCAAACTTCTTGAGCGCCTTCACAGCGCGCTCATAGCTGACCGGGTCGCCGATCTGAATAGCACTGGCCAGCGTCTTTTGGGCCGCAACCGGCTTATATTCTTCAAAACCGGTTTGGTAGCTCAGGTACAGCGGGTTAGCACGCGCCGCCTGTGCGCAAGCCAAGCGGGGTAATTTATCGATCAGCCCCAACTCTTTCATCATAAGCAGGCCATTGCCGATGGCACTCACGTTGCCCAGGTTACCCACGGGAATGACAATCCAGTCGGGCACCTCCCAATCGAACTGCTGCACAATCTCGATACCCACCGTCTTCTGCCCTTCCATACGCAGGGCATTCATCGAATTGGCCAGATAGAGTGTCTTGTCTTCGGTCAACTGCTGCACGATGCGCATACAGCCGTCGAAGTCTGTGTCCAACGAGAGTACCTGAGCGCCATTAGCGATGGGCTGCACCAGCTGCGCCGTCGAGACCTTGCCTTTTGGCAGGAGGATGACAGACAATAAACCGGCTGCGGCAGCATAAGCCGCCAGTGCAGCGGAGGTATCCCCGGTAGAGGCACAAGCTACTGCGCGTATTGGCTTTCCATCGGCGACCATCTGCTTGACAACCGATACCAACACGGTCATGCCCAGGTCTTTGAACGAGCCGGTGTGGCTGTTGCCACAGAGCTTGATCCACAGATCGGGCACCCCGATCTCCTTCCCCAGGCGCTCGGCCCAGAAGCAATTGGAGTGTCCCTCGTACATAGAGACGATATTCTCATCATCGACCTGAGGACAGACCCATTCCTTCTTGCCCCAGACGCCACTGCCATAAGGCCACTCATTCGAGCGGGCACGTTGCTCAAAGAGCTTCTTCCAATCCGGGGCGCTACGCGTCTTCAACGCCTCCAGATCATGTTCCACGTTGAGGAGTCCACCGCAGTCTTCACAGCGATAGACCACGTCATAAATCGAGTAGCGGCGCCCACAGCCGCGCACGCACTCCAACCAACTGTTGTAAGACACAGTTCAACCTCCTGCGCCGTGCTTCTCAGTTACACCAAGAACGAGCTTAATGAAATCATCCCTCCGCATAAACGGGATGCTGCCATCTCGGGCCTGTTCCTCATCAAAACAGGTGGCGTCGTCCGGGGTATCGCCGGGCCGCATAATAGCCACGGGCACGGGGTCCCTGACGTGAACACCGGTGGAGACGGGCGTGGGATGATCCGGGAGCACGGCCATGACGACATCGAGCCCGAGCTTTTCCACCCCCTCAAGGATCGGGCGCACCAGGCGGTCGTCGAGCATCTCGATGCACTTGATCTTGAGATCGACATCCTTGGCGTGTCCTGCCTCATCCGTGGCCTCCACATGCACATACACTAAGTCGTGATCCTGAATTGCTTTGAGACAGGCCGCGGCCTTGCCTTCGTAGTTGGTGTCCCAAAGACCTGTCGCGCCCTCCACCCTGACCACATCCATGCCGGCGTACAGCCCCAACCCCATGATGAGATCCACCGCCGAGATCACGGCGCCATGAACGCCAAACCGTTCCTGAAAGGTTGCCATCTTCGGTTTGTGCCCCGGCGACCACGGCCAGATGGCATTGGCAGGGTCTTTGCCCTCGGCGATGCGCTTCAGGTTGACAGGATGATCTTTGAGAATACCTTCCGCTCTCGTCATCAGCGAACGCACCCTGGTCTCGGTGGCTTTTGCCTCATCGGACGCGGCAGTGGGCAGGAGGTCTTCGGCGCGCTCGCCCACATGGTCGTGCGGCGGAGCACACTTGACTTTGGGCGATGCGGCAGCACCCCTCAGAACCAGCAGGTGACGATAGCTGACCCCGCTGTGGAGGTCCACCGGCATCTCCCCCGAAGCCTCACCCAGCGCCATATGCAGAGATCGGATAATCTCGCCGGCCTCCTCAGTGGTGATATGTCCGGCAGAATGATTTTTGATGAGGCCATTCTCGATACAGCAAAGGTTCAAGCGAAACGCCACATCGTCGTCGTCGAGCGCCACTCCCATGTTGGCAGCCTCAAGCACCGCACGGCCATTGTAAGTCGTAGCCGGATCGTAGCCGAGCACACTCAAGTTGGCCACGGCGGATCCCTTAGACAGCCCATCGGGAATGGTCTCGAAGAGGCCCATGCGCCCTTCTCTGGCGATACGGTCGAGGCTTGGTTTGTTTGCGGCCTGAAGCGGGGTCTTGCCACCGAGATGCTCAACGGGATAATCGGACATGCCGTCCCCTAGAATGATAATGGCCTTCATCTCAATTGCTTCTCCATAGGGCAAATCTTGAAATCGTCGTAGATGGAGTGGCGGCGCCCACACCCGAGCACACACGTGAATGGATTGCGATCAGGTCACACACATGGACGGCCCTCAACTCCTCAGATTATATCGATGATTCGCCGAATACCATAAACCACAGTTCGATTCGGCGCCTTGGGTAATGCTCTTGAGAATTTGATTGTACAAAGAAGACCGTATACGCTATCTGAAAGGAAGAATTCAGCGAACGGAAAACGTAACGCTGTAAAATGGCAAGATAGCCGGCTGAAAGAACCCTTGATAGAGGTGATAAATCCTGAAATGGCAACCATCAGAATCTCCGTTCCTGCAACATCGGCCAACCTTGGTCCGGGCTTCGACAGCCTCGGACTGGCCATCGGCCTCTACAACACCATCGAGCTGAGCAAGACAGCCAGCGGTCTGACTCTGGAGATTCACGGAGAGGGGGCTGATACAACTCCCAAAGACGATACAAATCTGATCGTGAAGGCAGCCTTCAGCGTTTTCAAACAGGTCGATTACCATCCGCCTGGGCTGCACTTTGTGATCAATAATGCCATTCCTGTTGCCAGCGGTCTGGGCAGCAGCGCCGCGGTCTTAGTGGGCGGCATGGTCGCTGCCAACATTCTGCTCAATGAGCCGCTCGCTGCCGGCGATCTCATGGCGCTGGCAGTCAAGGCCGAAGGCCACCCCGACAACATCTGCCCGGCTCTTCTTGGTGGACTGGTAGTCAGTAACTATGTTGACGATCACCTGATCTACCGGCGGCTACCGGTCGTGCCGATGAAAGTCGTCGTAGCGCTGCCTGCCATACAAGGCCATCACACAAAGGAGATGCGCGCCCGGCTGCCCAGCCATGTACCTCTCAAAGATGCGGCAGCTAACATCGGGCGAGCCATCATGGTAGCACAGGCCCTATCTGAGGGCGATTATGACCTGCTGGCGGATGCCATGAAGGATCGCCTCCACGAGCCTTACCGGCGGGCGGCCATTCCAGGCTTCGAGCAGGCTGCCGAAGCGGCCCTCGATGCAGGGGCAAAAGCAATAACACTGAGCGGCTCCGGCCCAGCCCTGATCGCCTTTACACCATCTCATCACAAACAGATCGGCGAAAGCATGGGTCATGCTTTCCAGGCGGCTACAGGGAAAGAGGCTCACATTTGGATATTACCCGTAGACACTCAAGGAACGGTCGTCTATCGCGGGCAGCAGCACCCAATCACACACCACCAGGATGGGCTGTAGCGCGCAACTCGTGTCGGACATCTATGATATTCCACTGCGGATTTTGAAGATCAGGTAGTTTTGCATATACTGCATGGTAAAGCAGATCCACCCAATCGATTCATGATACACAATCAGTATAGAAGGGAAATTCAGATGGCATACGTTGAACGCGAGATCTTAATTGGCTCCCCCATGGACACAGTCTACAATTACGCTGGTGCCCCTGAGAACCTACCACAATGGTACGTCGGGATTACCGGTGTACAGTCAGATGATGTCTGGCCCCAGGTCGGCGGCAAAATCAGCATTCAGTATCAGGTATCCAGCGTGAACCTTGAGCTGACAGCCACGGTCGTCAGCTACAACCCTCCCTTTGAGTTCGCTTTCCAGATGGATGGCATGGTCACGGGCACATCACACTGGACATACGCCGACGCAGATGGCAACACCCATCTCACAGTTGGCTTTGAATACGATCTCCCTGGCGGTGCTCTAGGGCAAGTCGCGGATAAGCTGGTTGTGGAGCAGATGAACATCGCAAACGGGGAAGAAAGCCTGGCCAATCTCAAGGCGATCTGTGAAGGCGGGTAACCTCTTCCAGGTTTGGATCAGTAACAGGTAGGCGAGGTGATTGGCTGACCACCTCGCCTGAAGTTGCTTCGATGCCCTCCGGCGACAGACATACTCTGTCTTGCCTTTAATGTCCTGCATTACTGCTTCGATGTTCTGTGCTATGTCTTGGATAATCCGGCTTATGCCTAGACTGGCGCGTTTTCTGGTTTGACCCGCATGCTCTCTGGTTTGACCCGCGCATCTTCTGGTTTGACCCGCGCGTCTTCTGGTTTGACCCGCGTGCTCTCCGGTTTGACCCGCGCGCCTTCTGGTTTGACCCGCGTGCTCTCCAGCTCGACCCGCACGCTCTCCGGTTTGACCCGCGTGTCTTCTGGTTTGACCCGCACGCTCTCCAGTTTGGCCCACATGCTTTCCAGTTCAGTCGGCACACCCTCTAGCTTAACTGATCTGCCGCCCCACACAGCTCGCGCCAACGTCTGTGGGTAGGATCACCCCCCATTTACCAACCTCCGGCAGGAAGAGTAAGATAAGACGGTACTACTTGGCGCTCTCTAATGTAGCTACGAGTGATGCGTAAAAGGTAAATATGTAAAACGTGAGACTTGCCGAGCTTCCAGTCTGAGTTTACAAGTCACAGATCGAAGCTTGAAAGCTAAAAGCTAAGAGCCAAAAGTAAGAGCTGAGCAGTTACGATAAGACTTGATCTAGTACTCTGATGTATGTTCCAGCCAATAAGGAGAATAGATGATGAACAGCAAGCAGGTTATTTCTTCCATCCTGACGGTGATCGTTGTATTGGGCCTGGCTGCTTGTGGCAACGCCCCAGCCGGCCAGATCGACCCAGTCCAAAACGCTGCAAATGCCGTCGAGCCAACGCAGCCTCCAGAGCAGCCCACTGTGGTTTCCAAGCTCACCGAGCACCCCCTTCCAACATCCACTCCCGAGCAGACAGAGATCGAACCAACCAACCCACCCGAGCAGCCCACCGACATTCCAGCCGATCAACCTGAGCAACCGGAATCCGCCCCCACCAACGAGCCTGAACAACCCGCCCCGGCCCCCACCGAAGTGGTCATTCCTCCAACAGGCGAGACCGCCGATGCAATCATGGAGGCCTGGAGCCAGGCTTACGAGCTGCCTGCCGGCGTCCCATTTGCCGTCACCTTCACTGAAGCGCAAATCGAAGCTCTGATAGCTCAGGCAATGGCAACAGGCGGCTATGGCAGCAACGTCAGCGGCGTCGATGTGAGCTTGAACAACAGCCAGATCGGCGTCAGCTTCACCGTCACATTGGCAGAGACTGTCGGGGCACGCACAATCAACATCTCCGGAACGGCCACAGTCGTCTTCAACGCTGCAATTGATGGCAATGGCCAGCTGGTGCTTAGCGTTGCCAGCGCCACCATCAGCACATCCACCGGCCAACAGAAGAACATCCCGCC
>JAFGMS010000197.1 GCA_016927375.1 Anaerolineae bacterium | reverse complement strand
GCATATCTTGACAGGTATCGTAGGTCGGATTTCAATCCGACCGTCACGGCTACGGATTGTCTTACAGGGTTGCTTTAGCGGTTTTGCAAAAAAAACCTGTCGTCTCACCCGGAATATTCTATCATTTTGCGATTGCGGTCTACTCATACTTTTTTGCCGACACCATCTGCCGCATCTCGGTGATCCACTGGTTCAGGCCGCGAGCATAACTTTCGAGATAGGTCTGCGCAATACGGGCAGCCAGCCCGTGCTGCCCGGCCTGGTGCAGCAGGCGGACGTGCGGGCGGAAATCTCGCAGTGAAATCCGCATCACCCCTCTGGCGTCGGTAATAATCCCCCATACCAGCGTCTTCTTCTCGTTATCATCTTTGGCGCTGATAAATCGGGTCAGTGTGCTGGTGGGTGCAACTGCGCCCACGTTCGAGAAAACCTCGCGTCCTTTGATGAGGTCGTTGAGCAGGTCGAACTGCCCGGGTACGCTGTCCAGCAAGTTTTGAATGGCGGGAGGAAGATGGGCGAGCAGCTTGATCGTCCCCACACTGGCGCTTTCACCCAGCACAGCTATCTCCTTGGTCCGGCTCATCAAAGCACCATACCCTGCCAGTGTTGCCAGATAGGTTCTTCGCAGAAGGTCAAACTGTTCAAATCCGGCCGGCTGCTGTTGGAATGCCATGTAAGCCTCATAGGTATCCCTATGTAAGCTGAGTACATCGATCTCCGCCAGCGGTACCTCGAAGGCCATCGGGTACAGCCTATCTCGTGGCGAGTGTTGGCTTGCATCGACCGGGATAAGCAGGGTTGGATTATTATGGCGATAAGAGTCGAGGTGTGCCATGACGGCTTCGGCTGTATCGCGCGTGCCGGCATGCGATCGAAGCTGTTTCAGCTCGGTTTGAATTTCAGGGCTTGGCTCATAAGTAACAGCATGGATGGCACGGTAAAGGACCAGCAGATCGTTGACGGTGACCCGGATTTGCTCATTCCGCTGTCTGAGCAGCCGGCGCAGGGAGAGAATGGCCTGCAAGTTGACCGTTTCCGTCTCGGCCTCTGCCTCCGGCATGATCTTTTCAGCGTCTTCAATCAGTGCCCGGTCCGCATCGCGGATGCCAAACAGCAGCATGCGGGGGAGAACTTGAGCCGGTGCCGCCACGGGCAAGCTCCCCAGATGATTAGCCCAGAACAGCGCTTCGTTGGTCATGATTTCGGCCAGAGCCGCGCCCCAGGTGCCATCGAAGAAAATGTGTGATTGGTCAAACACGACTGTGGAGCCCGCATCGAACAAGGTGAGCGCATGATCGCCAATGCCGCGCTCTGCCTGTCTTAGCAATGCGAGAGGAAGGTGGTATGGGCGCGTCTCTGTGTTGATGATAATCGGCGCGTATCGAAGGGCCTCCACTGCCTCTTGCAGGTCCGGGCTCATCTTCTGTCTGATCTCGGCCAGAGCAGAGCGTCTCAGTACAGCGAGTGGAGCAAGAGACGCTGCCTGTACCCATGATGGGCGCTGCATCAGGCCCGCAATCTGCGCCCGTACGACTTCGATATCCGGAGGCTCACCGGTTCCGGCAGCACACACAGGGATGAGAAAATAGGTGTCACGATAGATGAGTGCAAGCCGGGCCTGCTCCAGATTAAAGTGAACACGTGTCTCTCCATAGCGCCCAGGCTGAAGATAGGCAAGTATCGACAGCTGCCGTTGATAGGCGGGTAGATCGGCGATTTCAACTTGTTCGATTTGACTTTGCCATGCGTGATATAGATCGTTGGGGATGTTGGCTGCTACCTTCTTAATGTACTCATCAAACCGGCGGCGGCGGTAGGCTGCATAGGTCTCATTGGGCCGGGTATCCTCCTCATGTGAATAGGGACGCAGCTTGATCCAATCTGCATACACCTTGTCAAGTGTGCTGTTTCCTTGTGATCGTGCCAGCTCAATGAGGGTCGAGCAATAGACCCGTTCGCGCCATTCGTTCTCCAAGAGCGCCGGATAGTGGTGCAAACAGTGGATCGAAGCCATGGCCCAGGCCGTTATACGATCAGTTGCGCTGAGCCGGATGCCCTGATCTCTCAGTGCTGTGTCGAAGCCATGAGTCTCGTTGGCATGCCGGGCGGTATCTTCACGGAGGGCATACTCCAGATAGAACTGCCATACACCATCAGGAAAAGCAGAGCCCGGGTCTTTATCTGCCAGCACAAGCAGATTTTGGTAACCCCAGAGCACCGCTGCCGGGCCGGCAAAGAAAGCGCCATAGACGACCCTATCAAGAACCTGCTCGACACCTCGCAAGAGCAGGTCGACGTCTCGCTTGACGGTTCCGAGCGGAGGATGCCGTCCTTGCAGCCGCGCCAGCCCGCTCAAGACCATCCCGGGAACGTTGCCCGCAGGAACAACCTGAGAAACCAGATCCGTGACCGCGTCGATCTCAGGCAGGGAGAGCTGAGAGAGACTCTGGATGGAGCGAGCGATAGTGCGAAGATTGGCGGCGGTTTTAAGAGAAGCCTGGCTATAGAGCTGATCGAGTGCACCCATGTATACTCAAAACGGTCACTAATTTACATTTTCGAAAGGTTTGTAAATCAAGGGTCAACGAGCTAGAGAGTTCTTATTTGAGCAATAT
>JAFGMS010000196.1 GCA_016927375.1 Anaerolineae bacterium | reverse complement strand
GACGGTTTGTGTCACCGCCAGGCTGTCTTGATGTCAAATCGTCCCACAAATAACTTCATCTCGCACCACAATCCCGTGAACCATCCCCGTTTTCACGGGAATGACACGTAGTTCGCGAGGCTGAAGGCGGATCATCGAGCAATACGAGGCTCTTAAGCTGACACTTATGTTCAATCGTCAATCATCAATAACTTGATGACCGTTTTGAGTATAACCCGTCACATCAAACGCTTTGGAGAATATCTGGTTAATCCCGACCAGGAGCCCGAAGCTTTGGAGCCTGAAACCTGGGTATTCCTGCCAGATACACCTGAAGACTCCCAGGGATAGCCCACTATTGCAGCCCATGTCCTATTTTTACACGATTCTTGGTGGTATACCTATAAGCATAGTCACCTTTGCTCTTCAGCCAATCGGCGGCCTCTACCCAGAAGCGCTCCACATTGTCGTACAGCAGATGGCGCCAGGGATCGCGGCGAGTACGATGCGTGAGGATGAGAAAACAAGCCCTACAATGTCCGCATGCTCCGCTGCCGGTAGCCAGATCGTCATACAATGGCGGGCAGAAGGTCTTGCGATCACCATGCCATTTGTGCACGATGAAATCGCCTTTGCGTGAGGTACGTAGCACGGTGGCATCGCGAGACAGACCAACCGTCTGAGCGGGGATCACTTCCTCGCGCCAATAACCACAGGCAACCATCTCGTTGACATACCATGATATCGGTGCCAGCGCCTTGATCCGCTGCCACCATTCATCCGAGTCCCAAAGGCCCAGGTCAATCGGCTTCTGGCCGCTGCGTTCGAGAATTATCTTGCCGTCATCAATGTTTATGCCCGTGCCAATACCGTGGCGCTGAACAAATGCGTCCAGGTCAGAAGAATCTGCCGGACGGAGTTTCATAGTCATCCTCCAGTCAGAATAGTGTAGCCTCTCCTTCCATTTTAGTACGCACGTTCACTTATTCACATTCCGGGCACCTGCAAACAACTGTGATAAGCCGGCCGGTTCGCAAGTACTGCCCAGGCCGATCTCGATTTGTCGCTCAATCATGATCTCCAAAAACTTATACCTTACCACTTCACCACATTGTCCCCTGGCTGAACAGTTAGTTTTTAGTGTAACCGTTCAGTTGAACTCACCACCGGTGCTGTGCGGGCTTGAAGTCCATCATTTTTCCGGAGTAGTATGGAACAATGGCCTGCTCGCGCGGGGCGGCTTCGTCCAGCCGTGCCAAGTCATCATCACTGAAGGTAACATCAACTGCTCCCAGGTTGTCCTCCAGGTGCGCCATCGTTCGCGGCCCGATAATCGGGCTGGTGACTCCCGGTTGGTGCATCACCCAGGCCAGGGCGACCTGAGATGGGGTAGCCCTCTTCTCCTCCGCCAGTGTCTGTACAACATCCAATAGATCGTAGGCTCTGTCACTGAAATGCTGCTGCACGCGCTTGCGGAATGCCTCCGATTGGTTCTCGTTGTCGCGCGCAAAACGCGACCCACCAGGGATCTCCTGGCCACGCTCATACTTGCCGGTCAAGAATCCACGTGCTAGTGGTGACCAGGGCAGGATCGCCAGACCGTAGGTCTGGGCCATGGGAATCAGCTCGCGCTCGATGCTGCGGTCCAGCAGGTGATAGGGCGGCTGCTCAGTAACAAAACGATTGAGGCCCAGCTCCCTGGCAGCCCACAAAGATTCCATGACCTGCCAGCTGGCAAAACTGCTGGTGCCGATGTAGCGCACCTTGCCGGTGTGGATCAGATCGTCGAGGGCGCGCAAAGTCTCATCGATGGGCATGTCTGACTGGGGACGATGGATCTGATAGAGGTCAATGTAGTCGGTTTGCAGGCGGCGCAGCGACGCCTCACATTGCTCGGTGATATGGCGGCGGCTGTTGCCGGCGGCCAGGATATCGTCATCATCCATGCGCCCATGAACTTTGGTTGCCAGGACGATCTGGTGGCGCTTACCGTTTCGTTGAAGGGCGTTGCCGACAACCTCCTCGCTGCGACCCCGACTGTAGACGTTGGCCGTATCCAGGAAGTTGATCCCGGCATCGAGTGCATGATCGATGATCTCCAACGATTCGTCTTCAGGCGTTACGCCGCCAAAGTTCATACAGCCCAAACAGAGGGCGCTGACGAAGACTCCCGTACGTCCAAGATTTCGATACTCCATTTGTATTCCTCCCATAGGATATAAGCAGACAGGGCAAAGTCAGCTCAAGTATATAACTGTTTCTGATTGTAATCGGTGGCACTGTCTTTGTTCAACAATCTCGATGCATCATTGAGTCGCAGTTGTCTTGGCGTTGGGGCGGCATATGAATCTTCACTTTTGAATCCAGTTTCGCTGCTACATAGCGAGCACCCGGAAACTTCCGCAACCGTCATCCGTAATTGAATTATGTATATCCTTTTCCCAAATAGGAGGCACGTATGAATACCCACCCTGTTTTTAATCTGCGGTGGCTATCTGTCTGGCTAGGTCTGACACTTGGTGCGATGTTGGTTGTTATCGCTGCTGCCCCGATCGAGACGCTGGCTGCTGAGGCCCCTGACATTCGGCTGTCCGCAGTTGAAGCAACATCGAGCGACCTCTCTGACCCACAGGATCTGGAAGCTTTCATCGACGGTATTATGACTGCCCAACTGGATGCCCATCAAATTCCAGGTGCGGTGGTGGCGGTAGTGAAGGACGGCGAGCTGTTTTTCGCCAAAGGCTATGGCTATGCCGATCTGGCGGCACTCAAGCCTGTAAAGGCTGATCAAACGCTCTTTCATCCTGGCTCGGTGTCCAAGCTGTTCACCTGGACGGCGGTGATGCAGCTCGTCGAGCAGGGCAAGCTCGACCTGGACACCGACGTCAATACCTATCTGGATTTCACCATCCCGGCCACCTATCCAGAGCCGGTTACGCTGCGCAACCTGATGACCCACACGCCGGGCTTCGAGGACAAGGGGATCGGTATCTTTGCGGCCAGCGCCGAAGACTTGATCCCGCTAGGCAAGTTCCTGGCCGATAACGTCCCTGCTCGGGTCTATCCGCCCGGCGAGACAACTGCTTACTCGAATTACGGCACGGCATTGGCCGGCTACATCGTCGAGCGGGTGTCGGGGGTGTCCTTCGAGCAGTACATCGAAGACACTATCTTCCAGCCGCTCGATATGCAGCACAGCACCTTCCGCCAGCGGGATTTTCCATCGGACTTGGCTGAAGATGTATCGATGGGCTACACCTACGCGAATGGCGTGTCAAAGGCGGGCAATCCTGAATATGTCCAGGTCTTCCCGGCGGGATCGCTGTCATCGACAGCCACCGATATGGCCAACTTCATGATCGCCTATTTGCAGGGAGGGCAGTATGGAGAAGGATGCATCCTCCAGGAAGCCACCGTGCAGGAGATGCACCGGCAGCAGTTTACCAATGATCCGCAGACGACCGGAATCGGGCTTGGCTTCTACGAGCTACGGGCCGACAACCCACGCATCGTCGGGCACGAGGGCGATACGATGTACTTCCACAGCCTGCTGGGGCTGATCTCGGAGCACAATGTGGGCTTGTTCGTCTCTTACAACAGCGGCGGCGAGAGTGGCATGAGGGCCATGTTCGCGCGCAGGGATGTGCTCGATGCTTTCCTGGCTCGTTACTATCCCGTCGAGGAAACGCCTGTGCCTGCGCCTCCGACCGATTTCCTGGCGCGCGCCGGGCGCTTCGCTGGGGCGTACGGGTCATCCCGCAGCAACTATACCTCAGCAGAGAAGGTGATCGGGTTGTTCCAACCGCTCAGCGTCAGCCCGCTACCGGATGGCACGCTGCTGGCCAGCTACGGCCCGATCCAGATGCAGTTGGTGGAGGTCGAACCGCTCAAGTTCCAAAATATCGAAGATGGTAGCTGGGTCGTGTTCTCTGAGGATGAGAATGGCCAGATCACGGCTGTCATGGTCGACTGGGACCCCACCGAGAAATTCATCAAGCTGCCCTGGTATGCCAGCCCATCGGTTCACATGCCTGTGCTGATCCTCTGCCTGATGCTGTTCCTGGTGGGGGTGATTGGCTGGTCGATACGCTTGGTGGAAGAGCGCGGTCAGGCTAAGGCCAGTGGTGAGCCTCGCCCGCTGCTGCCGCGCCTGGCGCGCTGGGTGGGAATCGTCACAGGAGCGCTGAATGTGATCTTCGCTGTTGCCATAACAGGACTATTCATGAGTGTCTCAGCCAACCCTGTAGGTATCCCACCGGCGATGATTGCCGTGATGGTAATCCCCGTGGTGACAGCTCTTCTAACGCTGGGGATGGTGGTCTGCAGTGTGTTGGCCTGGAAGGATCGCTATTGGCGGTTTGGTGGGCGGCTGTTCTACACCCTGACGACGCTGGCCGGAGTGCTCTTCATCGTGCTGGTGAATTATTGGCACCTGTGGGTGATCGGGCAGGGGTAGGGCTGCTCGGTATTTAGATTCTTTGTCTCCGCCAAGATACTCTGATGCACCGAATAATCAACGGGATCTGCTATCGTCGTAGCAGATCCCGCAAACCTGTGCGCAAATCAGTCAAGGGGCGAGCCCCTACGTGATGGCATCTTCTAAAGTGCATTTCCTGCCAGGGTATGTTATAACTGGCTCAATCTCTCGGTTTTCAATGGTCAATTCACAACTGCCAAACATCAGCCATATACTCTAAGCTGATTGCTGGCGGCTGATAGCTGACCGCTTTGTGTAGGGAAGTATCTGTGCGTCTGGTTGTCAAACTCGGAACATCTACTCTTACCAACAACACTTCACATCTGCACCCGCCTTTGCTGATCGAGCTGGCCAGGCAGGCTGCTGCGCTGCGGTCACAAGAGCACCAGATTGTGCTGGTATCTTCCGGCGCGATGGCAGTTGGGCTCGGCAAACTCGGACTTTCGCAGCTGCCGCGTGGCATCCCGGCCAAGCAGATGCTGTCGGCTGTTGGCCAGCCGCGGCTGATGGCCCAGTACGAGCAGATCTTTGACCTGTACGACCTGACGGTGGCCCAGGTGCTGCTTACTCGCGCCGACCTTTCCAGCCGCCGCCCATACCTCAATGCTCGCAATACATTGGTAGCCTTACTGGAGCATGACATCATCCCGATTGTCAATGAGAATGACACGGTTGCTACCGAGGAAATCCGTGTGGGCGACAACGATAACCTCTCGGCTCTGGTCGCCAACCTGGTAGATGCCGATTGGCTGATCCTACTCACCGATCAGCCCGGTCTGTTCACTGCCGACCCGCGCACTAAGCCGGATGCAGAACTGGTGGAATTGGTGACCGGCACCGAAATCCCCGATGAGATCTGGAAGGCAGCCGGGGGACGCGGCTCGACGCTTGCGGTGGGAGGCATGCTCACCAAGATCCAGGCCGCCGATCTGGCCCGGCGCTCAGGGTCAACCTGCATCATTGCTTCGGGGAAGGAGCCGAATGTCCTGCTTCGCCTGGTGGAAGGGGAGCGGCTGGGCACGCGCTTCGAGCCGGTGGCGACATCGGTGGAGAGTCGCAAACGTTACATCTTATCGGCACGCCGGGCACCGGGCGCCGTCAGCATCGATGAGGGCGCCGTTGCTGCTCTGCGGCGTGGAGGCAGCCTGCTGGCAGTCGGTGTGGCGGAGGTCAATGGGAAATTCGAGCGTGGCGATACCGTTCGTGTGACCGATCCGGAAGGGATTGAAATCGGGCGCGGCATCGTCAATTATTCAGGTCCAGACCTTAAGCGCATTCTCCGCTGCCATTCAGACGAGATCGAAGCCATTTTGGGGTATCATTATGGCGATGAGGTCATTCATCACAATGACCTAGTACTGCTATAGGTAGTTGACAGTCTACAGTTCACAATTTACAGTAAACAACCTGTTGCCTATAACAGCAATTACTACTCAAGCCGATAGACTGATTGCTGAAACTCAATCGTCAATTAGTGACTACTCAGCTATGGTGGCGTGATTTGACAGTTATGGGTGATGAGTTTTGGTTCACAGCCAAAAGCTAACAGCCAAAAGCCAAAAGCTAAAAGCTAAAAGCTAAAAGCTAAAAGCTAAAAGCTGAGAGCTCATAGCTGAGTAGTTACGTCAATTACTAACGGCTCAACGCGGAAAAGTGGGGAAATGTCATCCAAGTGTGACAAGTGGGCAAGTGAGGTATGCTAAGGCGGAATTCCGTAGGTTGGGAGGCAGCGCGAGTACATCGATTTCTCGACTATTCTTCTCCTGCTCTGCCGGCCGACCGCCACCCAACATGTCCACCAACCCCACTTTTTGTCGTTAAGCCTTATTAACGACTGGAGTTTTTCATGTTGATCGAAATGGGACGTGCAGCCCGTACTGCATCAAAGCAGCTTGCTCTTGCTGCCACTGAGAAGAAGAATCGGACTCTGCTAACACTGGCCGATTACCTAGATGAGGCTCGCGCCGATGTCCTGGCTGCTAATGGCCAGGATGTCGAGGAGGGGCGAAAGTCGGGTTTGAGCGAGGCACTGATCGACCGGCTGATGCTCAATGACAAACGTATCGATGGGCTGGTCTCGGATCTGCGCCATCTGGCCGAATTGCCTGATCCGGTCGGCGAGCGCTACGACGAGACTGTCCTTCCCAATGGGCTGAGTCTTCACAAGCAGCGTGTGCCGCTCGGTGTGCTGGGCGTCATTTACGAGTCGCGCCCCAATGTGACAGTGGATGTGGCCGGCTTATCGATCAAGACCGGCAATGCTGCCATCTTGCGCGGTGGCAGTGAGACACTTGCCTCCAACCGCGCCCTGGTTGGTCTGGTACAGAAAGCGCTGGTTGCTAATGGGCTGCCCGCCGAGACAGTGCAGTTCATCGATGACCGTGATCGTGCGCGCGTCCATGAACTGCTCAAGTTGCACGAGTACGTCGATATCATCATCCCGCGCGGCGGGGCTAAGCTGCACCAGTTTTGCCGCGAAAACAGCCAGATACCCGTCATCACCGGCGGTATTGGTATCTGCCATCTTTTCGTCGATCAATCGGCCGACCTGGATGCTGCGCTTCCGGTTATCCACAATGCCAAGACCCAGCGGCCCAGTGTCTGCAATGCCCTCGATGTTTTGCTGGTGCATCGAGCAATCGCGGGGGATTTCCTGCCACGTGTGCTCGATGATCTGGGCAAGGACGGCGTCACCTTCCGGGCTGATGAAACAGCCATGCCTTTTGTGGGAGAACCGGTGCCGTCCTCCGTCCAACCCACCGGGCCGGAGGACTTTGATACCGAGTGGGTGTCGCTGGTCCTCAGCTTGAAGGTCGTGGAAGGATTGGATGAGGCTATTGCTCACATCGGCACCCATGGCACTGCTCACTCCGACGGCATCCTGACAGAGGATGATGCCAACGCGGCTCGCTTTATCAACGAGGTCGATTCGGCGGTTGTCTACGTCAATGCCAGCACTCGCTTCACTGATGGCGGCCAGTTTGGCTTGGGTGCCGAGGTTGCCATCTCGACCCAGCGTCTGCACACTCGCGGCCCAATGGGCTTGCGCGAGCTGACCACCTACAAATGGGTTGCACAGGGTGAATACCATGTAAGAGCGTAAGATGTAGCTCACTCTCCCTCATTAGCAGAAAAGGAATCATTGTGGACTTTCGTGATTATCAAGAGCAGGCCATCGATCTTGCCGTCTACCCCAACCTGGGCAGCAACCCGATCTATCCCACCCTGGGATTGGCCGGGGAAGCAGGCGAGGTGTGCGACAAAGTCAAGAAGGTCATCAGAGATAAGAACGGTCAATTCGACGCCGAGACTATTGCCGCCATTCGCGATGAGCTGGGCGATGTGCTGTGGTATATCGCCAGCCTATCTGCGGAGCTGGGCCTTGATTTGGACGACGTGGCTGTTCGAAACATCACCAAGCTGACCTCACGCAAGAATCGTAATAAGCTGCATGGCAGCGGTGACAACCGCTAGATTTAACGGTCCCAATCAGTTCGTTGTTGTGCATTTTTGTAAGAAAACCAAGGACTTTATCGAGAAATTCAGGTAACTATCTCATAACCAGAAGCCAACAGTTGATAGCTGAGTAGTTACAATTTCAAGAGGTCTTTAATGTTGAATGAGGACAACTTCACGATTAAGCTGCTGCGCAATTTGTCCGTCTCAGTTGCAACTATGACAGTGGGCAAGGTACGATCATAACTGCTTACTGCACTACTAAGCAGGCGGCAGAACACCCAATTTTGGACAAGCACAAGGAGGCACAGAAACAATGATCGAGAAGTTAAATGGTCTGGTTGCGGATTTCACCGTGTTTTACCAAAAACTACGGCACTATCATTGGAATGTGAAAGGTAAAGAGTTTTTCAAGCTGCACGAGAAATTCGAGGAAATCTACACCGAAGTCGGCGATCAGATCGATGAAATTGCCGAGCGCATCGTCGGGCTCGAGGGCACGCCATTGCACACACTGGGGCATATGCTGGAAAACACCGCGCTTAACGAAGACCCCGATCTGCCCGGCGGCGCTGAGATGGTCGCTCGGACGGTGGCTGATATCGAGAGCTTGAGTGCCAGACTGCAAGATGCCATCCAGGCAGCAGAAGAGGCAGATGATCGTCCGACAGTCAATCTCCTGGACGGCATTCATGATGGGCTTCAGGCTCACTTATGGATGCTTAAGGCCTGGCAGGGCTAAAGAACATCTTGCTGGCAACGGTATACTCAAAACGGTCACTAATTTACATTTTCGAAAGGTTTATAAATCGAAGGTCAACGAGCTAGAGAGTTCTTATTTGAGCAATAT
>JAFGMS010000195.1 GCA_016927375.1 Anaerolineae bacterium | reverse complement strand
TTGGATTGTTGCCCTGCAAAGTCACAAATCGTACCCTACAATTAAGCCATCGCTCAAAATGAAAGTTTATGACCGTGCTGAGTATAGTAGGTGGCAGCCTGTCTACATATAGGTAGACGTGCTTGCCATCGCCGCTGCCCGTGGCGATGGTGTAAGTTTCCACCAGGATGGGGAACAACGCGGCGAAGGCACCATAGGCGCCAGGCCCGTCGAAGTCTAGGACCACCAGGTTACCGGACACCTCACCGCAGATGATCCCGACGTTTTCAAGCAGCCCTTGCCCCTGCCAGCTGTTGATCTGCCGCGTGGTGGGGCGCCGCTTCTGATGCTGTTTCCATTCGTTCAGGGATGGGCGCTTGCCCTTGAGGGGCAGCATGCTCAGTCCCATGCTGTGATAGGCCAGCGCTGCCTTGTAGCAGCTGCCGGCCTGTGATGCTTGTGCAATAGGTATGGTCGCGCCAGGCGCGATCTGAGGAACAGTCATTCCGTAGATCTCCATGTCTCCATATGAATACTTGTACAATGCGAGGGGAATGATGTATCCTCAGAGCAACTGAATGTTGGTCGGGATACATCAATCCCACTATAAGCCGCTGATGTTCCAGATCAGCGGCTTATTTGTTTCTGGCTGGCTTCCAATCGCATCACCTCCTTCCGGAAACGCAAAATGCCAGCGACCTGACCCAAATCAGGCGCTGGCATTGTCATGAGGTTGCGGTTTGGCCGGCACCCGTGGCCCGAAGCGGCTATCGCCCTCGGCAACCACTTCGGCCAGGTACGCCTCGATGGACTTGACCTTGATCAGCCAGGAGCGGCCCACGCGAATCGTGTCGAGCTTGCCTGCATAGGTCAGCCGCCGGATATGCTGGATGTTGTAGCCTGTCAGCCTGGATGCTGCCTCAGCCGTGACGCACTGGTCAAAGACGACACCATCCATGCCACGCCATGAATCAAAAGAAGCCATCCTGATCTACCTCCACTATCTCTGGGTAGAACTCATCAACTCTGGAACGCTGAGGAAAACTCAGCATTGTGATGAACTCCTCCACAGCTAGTGGGGGTGATTTAGAACAGCTTCTGTCAGGCGGGGAGGACAGGAACTTATTCAAACCGCCCTTCGTCTTTTGTGTGCTGCTATTAGCACCTTTAGCCAATGCATGCAGGTATACAAAGGGCGAATTCAACTCAAAATCAATTACTATTCCCTGAGTATTGATGATAATATGCTTGAACAAAATTCGCAATAGCCATGAGCACTCTTTTTGTTCAAGGCGCTCATAAAGGTTGTCCAAATGGCTTAACAAGAGGAGAGCAACTTCCAGATCATCCACTAGCTGGACTGGTTCATTGGCAAGCTTTCGCAACTCGCTTTCAGCCTCAAAGAGCTTGGCTTGCCATTCAGAATGAAGCTGGTCATAGCTTTCATCGGTGAGCCTGCCCTGAGCATAAAGCCGGGCCAAAGCTGATTCCTCAGTTTTGAAGCGAGCTACTAATCCCTTCAGTTCTGCACATCTCTGATCGGCAGATGGTCCCTTCAGCATTTTGATGTGTCTGGAATACAGCTTCCGGATTTTTGGAAGCTCTTCGGAATCAACACTAACACCTCGTATCAGGGCAGGGATCTGATCATCTACAACCATGCAGGGAACACTTCGTCGGATCCCTTGCGGTTTACGCGTGGTAATGTAATAACGATAGCTTTTTGACCGTCCTGTGGGTGTCGAGCCGCACATCCTGTGAACCGGCCCGGATTGCGACTCTTCATCTATCCTCATGAACAAGAGACCCTTAAGTAGATACTCTTGCCGACACTGCCGTATCTTGCCTCCATCGCGTTCTGCCAAGATTGCGAGACCGCGGTCGTATTCTTCATTGGACACCAATGCTGGCCAGTTGCCGCGGACTTCGCCTCGCCGGATGCCATACTTATCCGAAGTGACCCAGCCTGCATAGAAGGGGCTACGGAATGTCCGTGACAGATGACTGGTTGCATAGGACTTCTTGCCTGTAGCCGGGTCTTCCATAACCCATGGCTTCCCCGACCGCCGTGTATATCCCTGATCATGTAATTCCTGGCATACCTGAACGAGCGTATATCGTCCTGTAAGCAGCAGATCCCATGCTAGGCGCCACACCTTGGCACGTTCTGGGTCAAGCACAATAGGTAGATGACGATCTCGCTTGCTGATCATTACGGCAGCTTCCTCATATATCCATCAGGAAGCTGCGCTGGCCAACCACCCGCCTTCAGGATAGTCTGTTTCGTGTCAGCTACACGCTGTCCCATCATCTCAACTTCATACTGGGCAATCGCAACACGTATGCGTAGAAACAAGTTGCCATTGGGGGTTATCAGATCGAGATTAGGGGAATCGGCGACAAGTATCTGAACTCTGAGGTCATTTAGCTCCTCAACAATATTCAGAGTATCTTGTGTATTTCGCCCAATTCGGTCGATGCTGTATACGCCCAAATGTGAGAACAAACCGGACCGTGCATCTGTGAGCATCTGTTGGAATCTGGGCCGCCTTGTGTTCTTCCCCGAAAGGATATCTCGATACTCGGTCAGAATTGGTAGGTCAACTTCAGCGCGTTCGATGCATGCCTGGATGCGTTGGCGTTGATATTCGAACGATGCTTCAGGGTGTTGTTTGTCGTCTGAGCTAACTCGCAAGTAAAAAACGATACCAGGCTTGATTTGTTGTTGCTTCATCTGACTTAGCCTCACTTACAATGGGCGTGGTATGTATCATCATCCAGTGCTCTTCGAATTGCGTCAAGGGCTGACGATAATACCTATTCATGCACTACCAAAGCTGACATGTTGTGTAAAGTCTTGATGGAGCCATCGGAGGTTTCCTGTTTCAGACGCACAGTTTCCTTTTCCTCATCGGTTAGTGCGGACCACAGTATTTCGCCCAGCTCCAATACTCTACGTAGCTCTGTCAATGCGTCTGTCGATAACCGAGGTTGTCGTGCATTCATGGGAATTGACACAATTTCGTCTCCTGGTGGCAATCTAACCTAGAGATCATCTGCCGCTGAGCTGCGTTTCTTGCGCCCCAGCAGCGCGGCACGTGCCGAGTTCTTGCCTTTCTGTGCATCATCAGGTATAGTCTTCTCATCGCGCAGGGAGTTACCCTGCGTTTTTGATTCCTCGCCCTCGCCTCCACCCGTCTCCTCTAACTCGGACGACAGATCACTGGCATCCAGCGCCTCATCGGCGTGAGTGACAAGATCATCGAGCACCTCGATGTCTGGCGGAGCGGGCTGCGTATCGTCGTGGTTTCCATCATGGGCCAACGGTATGTCGCCCGCGGCTGCAGCGCCGGCGTGAACTGCCGCA
>JAFGMS010000194.1 GCA_016927375.1 Anaerolineae bacterium | reverse complement strand
CCACTCCCGGAACGGTTCCTACCACTCCTTGAGTGTTCCCTGCCACTCCCGGAACAGTCCCTACCACTCCTGGAATGGCTCCTACTACTCATCGAACGTTTCCTACCGCTTACATGGTGGTTTTTACCATCTGTAGGACAGCAGCCTCTGCCCGCCGTAGGCCTGCTCCCGGTCGATGGATATCCGGCCGGACTGCTACTGCATCCATCGACCCTAGCTAGAGGGGGCAAGGCCGGCTGGCGGGCTTTGTGTTGTGGGGATGAGGTTGTGGTGAGGCTGTAAGGTATTTCCCCGGTGGTCGCGACAGGCAATAGTATAGCCGAATCGAGGCCATCTGTCAAACATCCGTTCTCGCACGACGAAAGTTTTATTTTGTTCGATTGACTTGCCCACCATTCGAGCTTATAGTGTTGACTTCAGCGTTCTGCTATCGGTGTTCAGCAGCCGGATTTTTGTGCTGACGGACGCCGGCAGCCATGCGCCGGCCGGATGATATCGGCCAGAGGCACGGTATGGGGCTCAAGATGATATCTATGGACATCGAGCATTGCGGAGCACACGCTCTTGGGGAGCGTTGATGAGTGAAGAGGCATGACAAAGCGTACTGATCTGCCCATTTCGTTCTTTGGGAAGTCCATCACCATTGCCTGCACCGATCTCGTACGCACCGAGCATTTCTATGTCGATGTGCTGGGCGCCATGCCAATCCCCACGGATGGTTATGGATGTCCCTGGTACCGGCTCGGGGCACTGACAATCTCTCTGATGCCAAACGCCGAGCAGCCAAGCCCGGCCGCCTTTCCCGAGCATGCGATGCCTATACTGTGGCTCGAAGTGGACAACATCGATGCGGCATATAAGCACCTTCAGTGTGCCGGCACACCAATTATCCGGCCGCCCGGAGATGATGCATTCATGTTGATCGCCGACCCGGATGGGCTGGTCATCGAAATATGGCAGCGGGATGACGATGAAGACAGCGAATCGTAGTACAAGGGCTGCATCCTAATTTGCATCTTGGACATGATGAGAACGATGGAGAGACAATGGCAACATGGATAGTACACCTGCGTCTGGCCGAGGAACTGTTGGCCTTGATTGATGATTTGGATGAAGCCAGTTTTGCCATAGGGAATATCGCGCCAGATTCGGGCATCCCTGATGAAAACTGGGAGAAATTCGATCCCCCTGCAGAAGTGCTGCACTTTGGGGGTAAAAGTGGCAAAGGACAACCATGCGCCGATCTTGAGTTCTATCGCCAGCATCTTGAGCCGCTCAGCCAGTGGGATGAGAACCGGGAGCAGTTCTCATTTCTTCTTGGCTACTTCTTTCATCTGATTACCGACAACCTGTGGAGCGAGGAAATCGGCAAGCCAACGCGGGAACGCTTTGCTGCTGAAGCCGAGGCTGACCCAAAGTTCGTCTGGAAGGTCAAACACGATTGGTATGGGTTGGACTTCAAGTATGTTCGGGAGCATCCGGATTCGCTCTTATGGCGCGTATTCCTGGATTGTCAATATACCGGCAATTACCTGGACTTCCTGCAGAGAGAGGCTATTCATCAGCGGGTGGAGTACATCAAGGAAATGTATCAGAAGACCGATGATGAAACCGAGCAGTGGTACAGGGACATGCCCGGAATATACCTTACAGAGAAAGAGATGGATCGATTTATCGAGACCAGCACAGCGCAGCTCTTTGCGATATACCAGCATCTACAAAGAGACCTAGACACATCGGGATGCTCCACTGCACTTGAGCTCGATTCAAAAGATCCTGGTGGTTATGGATGAATGGGCTTTGACAAAATAATCCAATAACCATAGATGCCTGATTAGGCTCACGGCCAAGTTAGCTATGAAGACCTATGTCATTCCCGCTTTCGCGGGAATGACAGAATTGGCGAAGGCCGGTTATGTTGAGGCTTGTGACAGCAGTAGGCACATACAAAGCACAAAGCTTTTAACTCATTGCTCGTTGCTATTTTCAAAGGAGCGAAATATGAAAACCATCGGGCTGATTGGCGGTATGAGTTGGGAGTCTTCCCTCTCGTACTATCGCATCATCAACGAAACGGTCAAAGCGAAGCTGGGCGGATTTCACTCGGCAAAGTGCATCCTGTATTCGGTCGATTTCGCAGAGATCGAGCACTTGCAGGAGCAGGGAAAGTGGCAGGAGATGGCTCAAATGCTGATCGACGCAGCCAGGAACGTCGAGAAGGGCGGCGCGGACTTCGTCATTCTGTGCACCAACACGATGCACAAGATGGCCGATGACATACAGGCGAACATCGATATTCCTTTTATGCATATCGCTGATGCGACCGCGCAGCGTGTCAAAGCTTCGGGCATCAAGAAGGTCGGGCTGCTGGGCACGCGCGTCACGATGGAAGAGGAGTTCTACAAGGGCAGGCTCGCCCAAAAGCATGGCCTGGAAGTGCTTATCCCCAACGACGAGGATCGCGAGATTGTGCATCGGGTGATATACGATGAGCTGGTTGTCGGCCGGATACGCCGGGAGTCTAAGGCACGATACATCGACATCATCCAAAGGCTGATCGACGCCGGCGCCGAGGGCATCATCCTGGGCTGCACTGAGATCGGGCTGCTGGTTCAGGCCGGGGACTGCCGGGTGCCTCTGTTCGATACGACCGAGGTTCACGCCACAGCAGCGGTCGAATACGCATTGGGAGAGGCGAGTGGAGTTGCCAAGCCGGGGTAATCGTCGTATAGTGTTGCCAGTTCAGTGTGACAAGCTCAAACAGGAGAGATTAGTGTTATGTTTTCTGACGACAACCCAGAAGATCTGGAAAAAACAACCAAGATAGATGATGAACCTGTTTCCGAACCGGCCAAGAAATCGGATGACTGGGTCACGGCGCCTATGCCCGCCGCCAAGCCCAAAGTTCAACCGCAACCTAAACCCCAGGCTCAACCTGCCCCCTCCCCGGATGCAGCAGGTGCTCAAGCACCTACTGCACGGCCCGCTGCGACCTCGTCACGTCCGGCATATGACGGACCTGCTCCGGCATCAAGCGGCGGTTTTGGGTCGTTCCTCTCGAACTTTGGCATCGAAAATCCCAAGACCCAGCAAATAGTGCTGATCGTGGGTGGCGCAGCGATTTTGTTATGCTGCTTATGTGTATGCCTGGTAGCGGGGAGCCCTGTCATAGCCGGCTTCTTAGAGGGTATGTCCGGGAGTGGTTATTGACTCTTTTTAGTAGATCTTAAAGAGGCTGTCTCATCACAAGACAGCCTCTTTTTTTCTTCGTGCAAGGTTGTGGCTATGGGCAATTAAATATTTGGGGCCCCAGCGGCAGCGAACAATACAGATCGAGTGCGTCTACCAAAATCGCACCGATAACCAGAGCACAGCAAAAGACAAAGATCAACCCCCCACAGCCAATGATAATCCACCGGTTGCGATCGGGCTGAAAATCACCTTCATCATCCATAGGTATTTGTTGCATGGCAGGAGCAGGCGCATAGCCGCCGGCTGGAGATCCTGCCGGCGCAGCGGGAGCAGGGCGTGCCTGCTGCTGTGGGCCGCCCCCGGACGCTACCATCGTCGAAGCGACAGCTTCAGCCGTTGCTTCGAATGCCAGGGTGACCGTCTCGCCAAGACCGATAGTATCGCCATTGGAAAGTTGGGTGGGAGCACCGATCCGCTGCCGGTTAACAAATGTTCCATTGGTGCTGCGAAGGTCTTCAAGCATATAGCCTGTTGGCGTACGAATCAGGCGCGAGTGATGGCGCGAGATCTCGGGATCATTGATTACAATATCATTGGTGATGTCTCGACCGATGGTGACAGTCTCACGAGTGAGAAGAAACTGTTGATTCGGTTGAGGCCCACGACGCACAACAAGGCGGAAGCTGGGGCCTGATTGCATAGAGTAAGCCTCCTAGATGACTACAGGGTGCACGGGAAGATTGTGCCAACGACGTTATGATAGGAGTTTTTTCCTTTTGTGTCAAACACTGCCAGGACATGTTTGTAAGCGGCCAACAAACAGCGAGCATTCCACCGCTGATGACTGCTAATCAATCACTCAATCGTTTGGGACGCACCCGCAGCCGCATCCCTTGCACTTCGACGACCTCGACGTCACTGCCCGCCGGGACAGTTTTCCTATCGACAGCCTCTGCCCGCCAACGCTCGCCCCAGACGAGCACCGTGCCCTCAGGATCAAGGTCCTGGGTCACCCGCCCGATCTCTCCAATCAAACCTTCATTGCCGGTTGTGGGTTGACGTTTCTGGGCGCGGATGGCCATCATCACCATAAAGAAGAACACCACACCAAGCAGCACCGACCAACCAACGACCAACGGGATCGAGAGCTTGCCAAAGGGTTCCATTTGCGGCTGGCCAAAGAGAATAAAGGCGCCGGCCGCCAGACTGGCGATAGCTGCGGCAGTCAACGCCCCATGAGTGGGTGCTTTGATATCCAGCAAGAACAGCACAAAAGCCAGGATGACGAAGATGATCCCCAGCCAGTTGACCGGCAGGACGCCCAACCCATAGAAAGCCAGTCCCAGGCAGATCACACCGGCCGTTCCGGCGGCCCACCCGCCCGGGCTCCAGGCCTCGATGATGATCAGCGTTGTCCCTAAGCTCATCAATACAAAGACAATATTGGGATCGATCAGAATAGACAGGATTTGTTCCAATGGGGTCATGTCGATGGGAGTCTGTGTAGCACCTTTTGTCTGGATGGTGCGCGGCTTGCCGTTCACCTCGACCTCGAAACCATCGACCTCAACCAGCAGTTCATCTATATCTTCGACGATCAGGTCTACCAGGTTGGCTTCCAATGCTTCACGGGCAGTGACGGCCCGGGCCTCAAAGACTGCGTCTTCGGCCAGGGCAACTGCTTCATCACCCCGCCGCTCGGCCAGGCTGCGGGCCTGCGCGCTGAGGTACTGTTCCCCCTTCTGTTGGAGTGTTTCATCCAGGTCTTCTCCCTGAGCGCCAACAGGGCTGCTGGCGCCGATGGCTGTGTCAGGAGCCATGGCAGCCACATGACCGGCCAGTGTGATCCACAATGCAGCCGAACCGGCCTGGGCCCCCCGCGGCCCGACAAAGATAATCACCGGAACATCACTGGTGCGGATGGTCTGCACAATGTCCATCATTGAGTCAACACTGCCACCCGGCGTGTCCAGCATGATGATGGCTGCCTCGGCATTGCGCTGGTCAGCTTCTTCGAGCCCTCTGGCAATGTAACTGGCCATTGTGGGCGTCACCGCCCCCTCGGCCTTCAAGACAATGACTTCAGAGGCAGTATCTTGCGCCTGTGCCGTAATGCCTCCCCACAGACACAAAGCCAACACAAAAAATGCCGCTCTCAAGCCCCTCGATAACACTCGCATGATATTTCTCCTACTAATTCCCTACCTCTAAAAACCTTCAAAGAACAGCTATCAACCTAAAACGCGGCAGAAAAGCAGACACTACTCGCTTACCAAACCAGTCTGTACTTTTGTCCTTTTGTGCTCTACTACTTAACGTTAAACTGCTCGACCGCTTCCTGAATGGCCTTGCGGATACGTTCATCAGGAATATCTTTAACATCATCATATTGGCGCTTGTTGACCCAGATATCAATTGAGCCATCGGGCATGGTGCCGAAATCGAGCACCGTATCGGCCAGATCGGGATATCCGGCGAGCTTGCCTTTGACCACTTCCTCGATCTGTTCTGCAACAACACTCGAGGGGCGCTCAAAGTCTTCAAACTTAGCATCGGATATCATGGCCTGTACCTCTTTGGACGGCTCCTTAGATCGAGAGCGTCTCTTGGTCACAACCCAGGCCAGAATAAGAACCAGGAGCAGCAAAACCGCAAACAGTAAACCCAACTGTATAAGCAATGCGATGTTTAACATGGTCTTGCCCTTTCGATGCTTATAGCTCTATCTAAACCAATCAGTGAGCAGATCGAAAACACGCCAGTGCTGTGTTTACCGCACTTACTCTCTGAGCCAATTATACTCACAATCGGAGAAGTCTGCTGTGGTTGAGTCTGTGTCCTTCGCGCCAAAGTCGATGAGGAAATGCTATCGCCCCGGGGTTCGTGAGATTGTTACCGATATCACCGCCGGAAATTTCGACTCAATAACGATATCGGCCCGCAGTAGATCTACTTCCGGTCTCAACTGATGCGTCCCCACAGCCAGACCGGTCAGGTCAACTGTCACGATAATGTCTTCCGGAATGTTGAGTTGTTCCAGAATCGGCAGAGGCCCTGCCAATATCACTGTCACAGTTTCTGGCGATAGGATCGCTTCCAGGTTGTCTCCTAAACCGATGGTTTGAACGGGGATTTCTAGCGGGCGATTCCCTTGCAGCGGCTCGATGATGATATTAACCTGTACGGGTCTGGCTTCAACAGGAGTCACCCCTGGAGGCAGATCGAGCTCGACATTAGTGTGCCAATTGTCTGTCAGTCCACTTACATTGACTGCCTCTGTTTCTACATAAGGCTGCATGCCTTTCATGATCGCAGGATCGCCACGCACCGTAATCGAGTTAGGTGTAGCAAAGGCATTAGCTACGTAATATCCGTCTTTTGGCGTACCGGTGTGGCGTGCAACGATGAGCAGTGTACGATAGTCCTCTTTCTGGACAATAGGCACAGTCACCTGTGCTTTGTCGGGCTCTACCGTGACCTTGTCGATTTCGTTTCCATCGGCATCGACGGCCACAAGCTGCAACCTGGCGCTAAAGTTCTCTTGCAGACCAGCCAACGATGCGTCAGCCTGCACATCGCTAACCAGATCAACAGCAGAGCGAGGACCCTGTATGATTACACGCGGGGGATCAATAATCGGAGTCTCAGCAGCATAACCGGTAGCAGGCTCTGTCAGGTTTACGTGAATGGGCATCTCGCGCTGCCGCTCTTCTTCAATATCAACCTGAATACTCGACGGATTGGTAAATACCAGCCTCGTCCGCTCTGCAATATCAATATCCAGCGGAACATGATGCGTGCCGGGACCCAGCCCTGTCAGATCAGCCGTTACTTGAATGTCTTCTTTGGAGAGAGAAAGCCATGTATTGTGCTGTGCACGCAGCCGGAGAGTGGTATTTTTCGGATAATCATTAGTAATGAGCAGCCCAGATCCCAGCCCCTCTACTGATATCGGCACAGGAGATTGAAATTCTTTCTCTTCTACGGGGTTTTGTTCCTGGCTGGCAACTATCCAGACCGTTACCCCGAGAAGCAAAGATAACACGAAAGAAGTCAGGTTAGCCCGCAGCCAGTTCAGGAAATTTCTGAATAACATATGCTTCTTCAACTACAGTTCACAACTTCAGCGGATCACGACTCTGCCAAGCTGAGATTAGCACAAGATCCATTCCTACGGAAGGCAGATGTAGGGACAACCCGCGGTCGTCTCATGATCTGCTTCAGTTACAGTCTTTGCCTTCAGAACCACGCTCTGTATCCGGAGAACGATCTTCCTTAAGCAGCTCGGCGCAGATTCTTCAACCAGGCCCCAAAAATAGAGCGCTGTGTCCGCTGGATATACTCGCCCAGAATCATTGCCAACCGATCAGCATCAATACCACGAATAAATCTGCCACTTACTACGACCGAGATACGCCCACTTTCCTCTGAAACGATTACAGCCACTGCATCACTGACCTCAGAGATGCCCAACGCAGCTCGATGGCGCAATCCCATTTGCCTATCAGGCAGCCGGCGAGCAGTTGAGACAGGCAGGGTGCAAGCAGCAGCCAAAATTCTCTCTCCCCGGATGATCACTGCCCCATCATGCAGCGCGGTGTTTGGAAAGAAGATCGTCTGCAGCAGCGTGCTGGTGACATTAGCCTCCAGCGCAACACCAGACTCGATGTACTCTTGCAGGCCGGTTTCGAATTCCAACACAATCAATGCTCCGTGACGACGACGGGCCAGTAAACGAACCGCATCACAGATCTCGGTGATCAACAGGACTTGTTCGGACTCACGCACGGGCTCTCCACTGATGGAGGGAAAAAATCGCCCTACACGATCCAACCAGCGGCGCAATTCTTCCTGAAAGATCACAGGCAGGGCAACAGCCAGAGCCGTCAGCGTACGCCCGAGCAGCCAGGAAAAGGCTTGAAGATTAAGTATCGATGATAACGTCCAGACCAGCACCAGTACAATGGCAATACCACGAAGCAGTGTCGCTGCTCGCGTACCTCGTACCAGTTGGAGGACGAGGAAGAATACAAGAGCAACCAGCAAAACATCTAATAGATTTTGCCAGTTTGAGGGCAGATTTTGAACAGTCCAAAGAATTTCCTGAAGCCCCACGTGTACACCTTCAATTGGTAAGCACCAACCAGATGCTTATTACGATTATGGGAGGGTTGATGAAAGAATAGGCTTTCTCACTATTACCAAGATGTACGCACACAGGGAATTCGTGTTTCAACGAACCCTCACAGACAGGATATATTCTGTCCCCTCTGTCAAGCCCTTGAGCTCGGCGGAGCGAAACCCATTTTGAGGCTGTCAATGCCGCACAAGTGAAGGAATCTGGGTTAAGTTAACTGGAGCTTTGCAACTGTGCCAGGAGTTTACGATATCCTTCCACATCCTGCGGATTCATCTCGACGATCTTACTAATGACCGCTGTGGCTTCTTCTATGCGCCCTGCATCCAGGAGAAGTTCCCCTATGGCATCCATCTGTGCAATAGCTTCCGGAATACGTTTCTGTTGGCGATAGACATCTGCAAGGCGCTGGCGAAGCCCGATCTCATTGGGATGTAAGCGCGACTGCTCTTCCAGAACCGAGACCGCACGCCCGGCCTCCCCTCGAGTAATACAGTAACGAAGAAATCCGTCCAGCGCAGCAATAGCTTTGTTAGATTGCCCCATCTGGAAGTTCAAGGTGATGACAGAAAGTGCTGTATCCTGATCATCCGGAGCGATCTCGACGATCTGCTCGTAATAACTCAATGCCTTGCGTGCGTTGAGCTGCTGGGCCTCGATGTCAGCCAATGCCTTCAAGATCGGTATGGTCCTGGTAGGCTCTGCGTCATTTTTCTTTGCATAATTCAGTGCCGCCAGGTATACCTCGGTCGCTTTATTGGTATCAGCCATCAAACGATGATAGAAGTCGGCCATCTCGATCCACTGATGGAGAGCCTCGGTGACACGACCCTGCTCCCTGAGCATATCGATAACTTTCTGCCGCGCGGCCATATCAGCAGGCCATAACTCGATCACCTCTGCATACAAATCGGCAGCCTTATCTGCATTACCCCTCATCAGGTAGGCATTGGCAACCAAGTTAATCTTGATAGCTGCATCTTGAGTTCGTCCTTCTTTCGCAAGGATATCAGCTATACGCCGGTGAGCCGGGAGGTAATCAGGTGACTTCTCAATGGCATAATAGGCCTCTTCCAGCGCCATCCGAGTCGAGTTGCGTGCCATGTACAGGTCAATGCGCTCCATGCCAGCTGCCATCTCAGGCCGCCCACCCTCAAGCACCAATTCAATCAGGTCGGGAACATAGCTGGACTTACCCTGGACAGCATAACCGGTAAAAGTATTACTCAGCTTTTCGCGCCATTTTACATCGTCCAGATAGGGCAGCAATGCATGACAAAGATCGTTGAGATGCTCGACAGACTGTTCTTCTAGATTAGACTTTAAACGCTCGTAACCACCCTGATCGACCTGATCGTTCAGCGCAACATCAGCACGATACAGAGCTTCGACAAGATACCCTGCTGCTGTGCGGACATCGTTACGAGCATAATAGACCTGCCCTAACCCCAGATTGGCGGCCAGCCCGTAATCAGGGCTCGCGAGTTCCCGTGAAAGCAGATTAAAAGCTTCGTCAAATCGATCTGAGTACAGGAAAAGCAGCCCCAGATTGAAGTTCAGAGCAGGATGATTCAGCCCTGTTTTAAGCGCTTTTGAATAACTCTGGATGGCTTCCTCTACCGATCCAACCTGGTGAAGCTCAATCGCTCTGACCAACGGCTCAATCGCTGCTTGAGAGACCTGGTCACTCCATACCAGATCGGCCAATAAACCAAGTGCATAATGTGCTGCTTCGTCTGTTGGGCTGCGGTTGATGGTCTCCTCTTCCTCGATCTCGGGTTCTGGCTCAACTTGTTTTTTCTTGAGCTCCGACGTTGCACGTTGCTGAACTGGAGCACCCACAACTTGCAGGGGCGCACCGCGCCTGAAATCAGCCAAAGCACTGCGGACATCCGTATTGGTAGGATCTATCTGCATAGCACGTTGCAGTGCCTGCTCGGCTTTAGGTAGCTGCTTGAATTGTTGGAGCAGTCGTGCTATGGAAAGATATTCGTAGATTGCCAGTTGGCGCGTATCTTTGTTCTTTTCGTAAATCATCGCCAACCTGACATGAGGCTGCGGAAGATCTGGCCTGAGCTGAACGGCTCGCTCCCAGTTGGGTATCGCATTTTTGATTTCACGACGAGCAAAGTAGAGTTCAGCGACAGATAGATATTTCTTAGCAGCCTCGTCGATCTGATTCATTTCCTCAAGGATCTGTGCCATTTTCTCCAAGGGTAACGGATCGTTGGGTACAAGCTGGCTGACACGCCCATAGGCCTTTAGCGCCTCAGCCTGTTGGCCTACTTCCATCAGACTGAGAGCCAGTCCAGCCAGTGCTTGTGCATCATCAGGTGCGATCTTAAGCGCACGCTGATAGAGTGTTATCGCTCGCTGGTAGTCCTGATCCCATGCCGCACTGGCGGCCTCTCTCATTGCTGCTTGATATGTTTCTCGATCTGCCATGTGCTTTTTTCCGCTTCTGTCTGCGCCGGGCGATATATTGGTGCACCATTATCCGTTGTAGAGAAAAAGACTGTTTCAAGCGTTGTCAGTATACATTCTATACATCAGGGATGCAAAGGTAGCACCCGGAAATAACGTGGAGAAGCCGGTCAAGCCTGGTTTGGCGCTCACAACCTCACCCCTGAGAGGCGTAGCAGCGCGATAGGCAATCTGCGTCCCCTCTCCGCCGGGCGGAGAGGGGGACGTCGCCGACATGGCTATCAGCCACCGTTGCAGGGGGTGAGGTTCAGCGCTGCTCAACGATCAACCACGCTATCCTCGCGTGTTACCACTTTTTGTCGTTAAGCCATTTTACTGAACCGTTGAAACATTTTTCTCGGGATGTTTTTGCCAGTTAAGCGGGCTTGGGGATAATCAAGGACACTGATTAAGCATCATCGACAGCTACGACCGGCATACGTAAATGTTGAGGGACGCCCGCTAATGCAGGTCGGACTGTTAGTCCGACCGTGCGCACACTGACGCTTCGCCCGATCCATTTTCATAATCCAGGTAGGAAGGGGCATCTTTCCGCCAGTGAATAGGCGCATTGACTTACTGAATTTGCCTTGAAATAGCCAGGGAATTCCAAATCTCTCGCCGAGAGAATTTTGTTTCCAGGGCTTAACTTAATCGTGAGGGCCTTGGAAATGCATCGAAGGTAGTAAGGAAACGGAAGGTTTGACAGGCGGATACCCGCCCCGGCACAGCAGCGGATGGTTGTGGCATCATACGAAGCCCTCATATGTGATAAGCTATACGCCATAGACCCTTTGTTGAATGCTAATCGCTGGTTTGCTGACAGCTGAGTATTTGTCACCAAAGACTGGTAATCATTAAGAGTAACCTATGAGCGATATCTTTGAACTTGATTTAACCACAATAGCTCATGGTGGCGCAGCACTGGGGCGTCATCATGGGCGCACGATTTTCGTGCCTTATGCCTTGCCTGGTGAGCATGTCACCGCACGTGTTGTGAAGGATAAGGGGCGCTTTGCATACGCCGAGGCCATCGAGATCAACACACCTTCCCCGAATCGTATTGAGCCTCCTTGCCCGTATTTTGGACCTGGTAGGTGCGGCGGCTGTCAATGGCAGCATATTGCATACGGGAAACAACTGGAATACAAACAGACAGTTGTTTCCGATCAGCTCACACGCATCGGTAAGTTTAGAGAACCTGTAGTACACGCGACTATGCCCAGCCCTAACCCCTGGGAGTACCGCGTCTACATGACTTTCACACTCACTGATGATGGCAAACCAGGTCTGTGGAGCACGGACAATAATACCATTATCCCGATTGAGGCCTGTCATATCCTGGATCCTGCCCTGACCGAGATTTATGGCCAGCTTGATCTGGCGTCACCAGAGGTCAGACGCATCAAGTTTCAGGTAGGCTCACACCCGGAAGACCGGATGCTTATACTTGAGACCAATGATAATCTCGCACCAGAAATCGAGGTCGATATACCTGTTTCGGTCAACCTGCTGCTCTCGGACAATGAGCCGGTCAACTTGATCGGCAGTTCCAATGTTACCTACCAGATAGGTGAACGCGGATTCCGTGTCACAGCCGGGGGGTTCTTTCAGACCAACCTTCCAATGGCAGAGGTGCTGGTTGGACAGGTATTAAATCGATTGGAACTGCAAGGTAATGAGACAGTACTCGATCTGTATAGTGGGGTTGGTCTGTTCAGCGCCTTCATCGCGGAATGTGCTGGGCTGGTCATAAGCGCTGAGAGCTATCCGCCTGCTGTTACTGATGCCGAGGAGAATCTGGACGATTTCACCAATATAGATATCATCGAGGGCTCTGTTGAAGCTGTACTGGAAGCGTTGGAAGGACCAGTAGAAGCTGCCATCGTCGACCCGCCACGAACGGGGTTGCAAGGCTCAGTCATCAAAGAAATAGCCAGGTTGGCGATCCCACGTCTGATCTATGTAAGCTGCGATCCCGCTACTTTTGCCCGCGACGCCGGGCAACTGGCACGGCATGGCTATCGACTTCTGGATGTACAGCCCATCGATATGTTTCCCCAGACTTTCCACGTCGAAAGTGTTGCTACACTTGTGAAGGACAAAGGTTAAGCGAGACGTTTGATTTGACCAACGAGCCTCATCGATGAAAAGAGCCCCCAGGGAGAAAAACTCAACGCACTCTATGTTACCCCAGATAATCTCTGAGCTGCCGACTCCTGGTTGGATGTCTCAGCTTACGCAGCGCCTTGGCCTCGATTTGGCGGATGCGCTCGCGGGTCACACCGAAATGTTTGCCTACTTCCTCCAGTGTATGATCCTGCCCATCCTTCAACCCAAAGCGCATCTCTAGTACCTCTCGCTCGCGATCGTTGAGCAGATTGAGAACACTGCGTACCTGTTCTTTCAGAAGCTGGTGATCGGCCTTCTCAACCGGCCCGGCAACCTTGTCATCTTCGATGAAATCACCCAGCAGGCTGGAATCTTCTTGACCGACAGGCATGTCCAGTGACATGGGATCCTGCGCGATACGCATAATGCGCCGGACCTTGGCTGCTGCTCTACGCAGCCGTCGTTGGAGGCCTGGATCGAGGCGCTCGCTCTGTTGTCTTGCCTGGTGTACAGCTTCTGCATCCTCTGGCTCCAAGAAGCCCATCTCTGGTGCAATTTCCTCTGCAAAAGGCTCGCGGCCCAACTCCTGAGTCAGGCGGCGCTGGATGCGCATCAGCTTGTTGATTGTCTCCACCATGTGCACCGGGATGCGGATGGTACGCGACTGATCAGCAATGGCCCGGCTGATGGCCTGGCGAATCCACCAGGTAGCATAGGTGCTAAATTTGTATCCTTTTGTGTGGTCAAACTTCTCAACTGCTCGCAACAGACCAATGTTACCTTCCTGGATCAGGTCGAGGAAGCCAATGCCCCGCCCCATAAATTTCTTGGCGACGCTGACAACCAGCCGCAAATTAGCTCTCGTCAGAGCATTATTGGCTTCCTCGGCCCGCAGCCGAACAGCCGTGAATTCCTCCTGAATCAACTGGGGATCGATGTTTCTAACCCAGCGTTTGAACATACGCAAAGGCGGCAAGCTGCCATGTCCCTGGCAGTAGTCAATCAGGCTTGTCTGTATAGCATCTGGCATCACATAAAAGGCCTCAAAGACAGTGAACAAATGGCGGGCCAGACGTCCCCAATCTTCGTCATGTCCCCATTCGCGCAGCTTGAGATAGCTATGCAGGTAAGATGAAGGCTGTCGCCACCAGGCCTGGCGTAGCCGCCGGCCTTCGCGGATAAGTTCCGCAAGATCGGGAGGATCAACGTCAAAATCCCTGGCCATCATCTGGGCATCATGCCAGGCTTGTTCAATGCGCTGATAAAGTATGTGCAGCACTTTAGTCAGATCGGCAGGCTGTCCAACCTCCAGTTGGAGCACATCTATCGTCCGGCTGGCTACCATCTGAGCCGATAACCATACCTCTTGATCGGAATCCAGAAGTTGTACCTGCCCGATTTCCTTCAGGTACATGCGGACGGGGTCGTTAGCAAGCTCAAGCTCAGTAACACCCAGCGGGTGAGCAGAGAGGACTTCTTCAGTCTCTATTTCAATGTCCACCAACTCTCCTTCGTTCGGCTCGATATCAACATCCAAATCAAGATCGTCCTCCGACTCATTAGAATCAAGTTCCTCTTTATCCAACTCTTCTTCGTCATAGGAGTCTACGTAATCAAATTCCACTTCGTCCCTGCTGTTTCCCATTAGCGTTCTTACCTCACAGGGGAGCTATACGGCATGTTTATCCAGACAGCTCTACAAATACATCATGAGGCGTGCATTGGCAAGTGAGCAGTTTGCTGTTCTCTTTTTCCCGATAGACTGTATCGCCTGCGAGCCTGTTCAATGTTGCTGAGAGCTGCAATCAGGAGACGAATCGTTTCCCCATACTGCCGGGCTGTCGAGGGTTCTCCGCCATTTTCCGAGTCTTCAATCAGGAAACGGAGTTCCCCAATATGCTCCTCTAGACGCTTCCGGCGCAGATCGAGCAGGGCCTGGATCACAGCTTCTGAGACACGATCTGGGTGAAGCTCTATGCTGGGCGGCGCGCTCTGGCGTTCCAGGGCATAAAGAGGCTGCTCGATCCAGGTTTGCAGCCGGGATTGCGTGACTTCGTCAAGCGTCTGATAGAGATACGACAGCGGATCTATCTCGTCCTGTTCTAAGGCGATCTGCCAAGCTTCGAAAATCATGCGATGCTCAGGATGTGCGAAATCACCAACGACGATTTCCCCTGCCAAACTGTCAAGTGCTGCCATTTCCAGGTTTGTCTCGCCAGGCGATAAATACTCTGCCAGCACACGGTTAACACGGTAGATCAAGCGTGGGTGCTGGATCAGCGCCGCCAGGCTGAATGCTTCACGCCACAGCGTTGGTGTCTGAGTAAGCTCCGAGGCAACAATTCCGGCAGCAGGAGGCGGCTGGCCGGCCGCTCCGGGTGACCGAGATCGTCTGACAGCAACCTTTCCCTCGGGAAGTAGAGCGCGCTCGTCGATCCTGAGCAAACGGGCCAGGCGCTGGCGATAGTGACTACGCTCAACCGGGTTGGCTATATCGTCAATCAGAGGGTTTACCTGGTCGACGATCCGCGATTTCGTCTTTGGATCATCCAGATTCTGCCCGGCTAATGTCTTCTGAATGACATATTCAACGATCGGTACCGCCCCCGCAACCAGGTTGGCCCAGGCTTGCGGATCTTCACGGATCAAGTCATCCGGGTCCTTGCCCTCCGGCAAGATAAGCACCCGAATATCGAACCCCAGGCGGCTCTCGTAGCGCAGCATGCCATGTACGTCGAATTCAGTGGCCAGGCTGGCCCGGTATTCACGTTCGGCGGTATCGAAGCCCCACATACCTTCCTGGGCTGCCTCTTCAGCCGCGGCTTTCGAGACCCGCTCGATGACCTCCCGGCCCCGGTCAGTGGCCATCTGCCCGGCGGTGTCGGGATCGAGCGCCAGGATCAGGCTGCTGGCATAACGTGCCAGCAGCCTAAGCTGTAGCGCGGTTAAAGCCGTGCCCATCTCGGCTACCACGTCGGTGAACCCGGCCTGGTGAGCCTGCATCACATCCATGTATCCTTCGACGATTACGGCTGTCTCCATCTCGCGGATCGTCCGGCGGGCACGGTCAAGGCCAAAGAGCAGGCGGCTTTTGTCAAAGAGCGCGCTCTGTGGTGAATTGATGTACTTAGGCGTTGCTTCCGGATCGAGTGCCCGTGCGCCAAATCCCACCATCCCGCCACGCATATCCCGTATCGAGATGGTCAGCCGGTTGCGAAAGCGATCATAGGTGTTGCCGTCGTCTCTAACAACTACCAATCCCGCATCGATGATCTCCTGTGTGCTGTAACCCAGATCGAGGAGATAATGACTGGTGGCATCCCAGCTGTTGGGCGCATAGCCCACCCCAAAGACTTCGATGGTCTCTGCCGACAACCCACGCCCGGCAATGTACTGCCTGGCATATTCGGCATCGGGTGATTGGAGCAATCGATGGGTGAAGAAGCGAGCTGCGTCAGAGAGCAGACTTCTCAGGCGGTCGTGAGCTTCCTGGACCTGTGCTTGCTGAGGCGTAAACGGTTCCAGCTCAATACCTGCCATCTCGGCCAGGTAGCGCCGCGCCTCTGGGAAATCCCATCCCTCACGCTTCATGACGAAGGTGAAAATATCGCCACCTTCACCGCAGGCACCAAAGCAGCGCCAGTTCTGCGAATCGGGAAATACCACAAACGAAGGTGTCTTTTCGTTGTGAAAGGGACATAGGCCTTTGTAGTTGCGTCCCGATTTCTTGAGTTGAACGGTATTGCCAACCAGCTCAACTATATCGATGCGGGCCTTGATTTCGTCGGTAACGCTCATGTGCTTTATAGAGTCGAATACCCCACTGACTTGAGACCAGTTGGGGCAGATTAACGGTCGAGAAGGAGAAATTGAGCGGTACTGGCAAATACAGCATGTTTGCCTAACGTCAATGCTGATTATACTGGTTGTACTGCCATGCGCCAACTTGACAAGCGGGGGTACATGGCTCATCCGCCGTCCTCGTTCCTCGGCCCAACATGGCTTGGACCTCACCCCGCCGGGGAACTTCTATTCCTCGGCGGGGGCGCATGGCTCATCCGCTTTTGCATGGCCGCGCACCTTTATTGTCACGCGTCGCGATAGCACGGTGGGTTGAAACACGAAGAAGCGAAATAACGAAGGGCACGAAGGGGGTTCGACGGGGATGAGCATCGAGCCCTCTTTTATGTCTTTACGTGATGTGTGCTAGAAGTAGGGCATCGAACCTTAACAATTGACTGTTTCACTGCTGCTTGTGCTAAACAGCCTTGAGCACGGCCACCATCGTCAAACAATTGTCAATGGTTGGGAGGCAAGCTCGACAGAAATCACAACCCCAGGCAATAGCGCACAGCGGCCTCAACCTGTTCCAAAATCCGACCACTGAGCTTGCCTGCCTTTGCAGAGGGAAAACGGTTTGAATCCAATGAACGGATTTGGAAGCACAGAAAGACAGTCTCGATTGACAGCCCGCTTTCCGCAGCGGCAACGCGGACATTCGTCGGGTAATCACGGGGCACGTTGGCACCTTTTGTGCCTACTACCACCGTGACGACTAATGGAAGGCGATTGATGGCATCAATTGACAGCACCAGCACAGGGCGTTCCCCTGCCTGTTCTCGTCCCTGAACCGGGTTCAGATCAACGAAATAGATGTCACCACGCTCGATGCTCATTGCTCAGCACCCAGTCCATCCATCTCAGCTACAGCAAACTCAGCACCAATTTGCTGAATTTCGTGTTGGATGGCTGGGTCAGCTGCCATGGCTGCCAGCTCACTTTCCTTTACTTTTATAGTAGGTAGAGTATGCCGGCGGATATGATACGCCAATCGCTCCATCAGCCAAAGTTGCTCGTTCAGTGATAGTTGAGCAATGTTAGCCTCAATTTGCTCAAGCATCGAGGTTAGCATCATATAGGTCAATCCTCCGTACCGGCATGCAATCTATGTGCTATCTGGCTGTCAGTATATCACATAGCTCGGTGAGGTACACGGACCCCAGTGGGGAGTTCCCCATTTGCTGGGCAGTTGCTGAACGCTTACCTTCTCTACGACAGCATCGACGATAGCCTGACATATCTCTTGGCTCTGACAGGCAACCCAGGGGCAATCGAGCAGCTTGCTATCATGGCGTCGCTTGGACCTCTTGATGGACCGAACTTCGCTATGGCACTGCTTGCCGGTAGCGGGCGTGCCCTCCGTCGGGGGTTGGCTTTTGCGGTCGATGATTTGGGTATGGGAGGAGGCGCTGCTGCCCGTGGACCGAAAGTAATCGTAGACCATGGCGCGGGGGCAGACGGCCTAAACGCCATAGCAATGAAGAATGAGAATCCGAGTGCCAGAGTAATAGCAACTGAGACTGATGAGATGGGATTTTTCAGATTATTGCAACTCCGCTTGCGAGGAAGACCCGATATCGAGGTTGTTAAAGATACAAGATCGTTGGAGCCGGGCTCAGCAGATCAGATATGGGCAGTGGCACCGAATCCAAGATATCAGTTAGCTACTGTAGATGACACCGTACCGGTATTGAAGTCGGGAGGAATGCTGCATATAGGAGGCGCATGGCTCATCCGCTTTTGCATGGCCGCGCACCTTTATTGTCACGCGTCGCGATAGCACAGTGGGTTGAAGCACGAAGAAGCGAAATAACGAAGGGCACGAAGGGGGTTCGACAGAAGCAGGTGTCGGGCCCTCTTTTGTGTCTTGGCGTGATATGTGCTAGAAGTAGAGCGTCGAACCTTAACAATTGACTGTCCAGCGGCCAGACCCTAAGGGTTTATGACCGTGTCGGGCACATGCTCCCCGCCGACAACATACCGT